>CAZIAJ010000023.1:0-8300 GCA_964537565.1 uncultured Sulfurospirillum sp. | reverse complement strand
ATATTTAGGAGATATTATTATGGGATTTAGTGAATTTTTCGGCAGTTTTCGTAAGAAACAATCATCTCCAAAAGAAGCTCCAAGCCACTGGGTAAAGTGTTCAAAATGTCAATCATTGATGTATTTTAAAGAAATCGAACATCTTTTTAATGTATGCCCAAAATGTGGATTTCATATGCGTATTACTGCGCAACAAAGAATAAATCTTATTTGTGATGAAAATACTTTTACAGAGTTTGATTCATCATTAGCTCCAGTTGATCCACTAAAATTTGTAGACAAAAAATCATATAAAAAACGTATTGCTGAAGCAACTGAAAAAACAGGACGTACATCTTCAGTTATAAGTGGAAGTTGCGAAATAAACGGTGTAAATGCTCAATTAGTAGTATTTGATTTTAAGTTTATGGGTGGAAGTTTAGGTTCAGTTGAAGGTGAGAAGATAGTAAGAGCAATTAATCGTGCTATTGAAAACAAAGAAGGTTTAGTTATTGTGAGTGCAAGTGGAGGAGCAAGAATGCAGGAGAGTACTTTTTCTCTTCTACAGATGAGTAAAACTTCATGTGCATTGACAAAGCTAAGTGATGCAGGTCTTCCTTTTATCTCTGTATTGACTGACCCAACTATGGGTGGTGTTAGTGCAAGTTTTGCTTGGCTGGGAGATGTTATTATAACCGAACCTGGTTCTCTTATAGGTTTTGCAGGACAAAGAGTTATAAAACAGACTATTGGTGCCGATTTACCTGAAGGTTTTCAAAGAGCAGAGTTTTTACTAGAGCATGGTTTGATTGATATGATAGTCCAACGCTCACAGATGAAAAAGTGCATATCTGATATGCTTACTTTTTTGGGAAATAATTATAAAAAAGATGAGTATGAGTTAAAGATAAAAGCTTCATAAATGAAACTATATGCTCTTTTAGATTATGAAACTTTGGTTAAAAAAGAGTGGACAATTGAACGATTTATCTCTACATGTAAAGCTTTACATGTAGAGATGATTCAATATCGAGATAAAAAAGGAGATAAAACAAGAAAAATAGAAAATTTAAAAAAGATAAAATCACTTTGTGATATAACCCTTTTAGTGAATGATGATGTCAGTTTGGTAAAGTATTGTGATGGTTTACATGTAGGGCAAGAGGATTTAAATAGTATATCTGTTGAGCAGATTAGACAAGAGATAGGAAAAAAGATTTTAGGAGTATCTACTCACAATAAAGAGGAGATTTTAGAGGCAAATAGTCTTAAAGTAGATTATATAGGATTAGGAGCATATAGAGCTACTAGTACAAAAAGTGATGCAAGCGTTTTAAAAGAGAATCTAAGTAAATTAGCAAGTTTTTCTTTTAAGCCGGTTGCTGCAATCGGTGGTGTAAAAGTGGATGATGAGATTGATGGTGTTACATATGCTGTAGTAGGAAGTAACTTGTATGAATATTAAAGTTTTTAGCATAGAAAAGAGTGGTGATGTTCACATAGATGCATTGAATAAAGAGTTTATTAAAATGATCTCTAAAAGTGCCTCGGTGGAAGATGTAGTACTTTTCAATAAGCAAATTGCTAAAGCCCAAGCTATAGGTGCTAAAGAAGCTAAAGATTCATACAATAAAACTTATGAACCATATTTAAAGGGATATAATATCGCTTTAGATGTTAATGGAAAGCAGTGTGATAGTTTTGAGTTTAGTAAAATTTTTGATAATGAAATAAATATCAATTTTTTTATAGGCGGTGCTTATGGTTTTAATAAAGAGTTTCTTTCCAAAACTCAAAAAGTCATAAGTTTAAGTAATTTGACATATGCCCACAAGATAGCTAAAGTTGTTCTTTACGAACAGATTTATAGAGGGCTTTGTATAAAAAGCAATCATCCCTACCATAAGTAGGATAATAAGGAAAAAAGAGCAATGAGAGATAGTGATTTAAAATACTTTGAAGATTTACTTTTGAATCGTAGAGTACAAATAAAGAAAAATATAGATGATGCGGCAAGAGAGATTGCATCACTAAAAAATGATGAGGTTGGAGACGAGGCAGATCATGCTGCTGTAAGTACTGATCGTATGATAGAACAAGCTATAAGTGCTCAACAGACTCGTGAACTTGGTGAAATAGATTTTTCACTTAGTAAGATAAAGAGTGGTGGTTATGGTATATGTGAAATGTGTGAGGAAGATATAAGTTTTCAAAGACTAAAAGTAAAACCTTATGCAAAATATTGTATAGTTTGTAGAGAGATAATAGAAAAACAAAATAAGTAGGGGCATTAAGATGGGGATTAAGCGTTATATTCTTTTAACAGTTGTTTATATGTTGGCAGTGGGTTTGTATGTATATAGTTTCAATGGAGATGTGTATACGTTAAATATATATAAGTTTTCATTAGAGCTTCCTATAGCACTTTGGATTATTATACCTACAATTTTACTTTTTATAGCATCTATAACACATATGCTCTACTATAGTTTAAAAGATTTTTGGAGAGATAGAGCTATAAAAAAAGATTTTGAAAATTATAAATTAGCGCTTAGTGAAAAGATTTTGGGTGAAGATAGTATTGTAAAATACAAAACAGAGTGGTTTGCATTTGCTGGTAAGGTACTTAAAATATTGGATTATAAAGACGTAGAAGATATTACTATTGAAGATGAAAAGATAGAAGCAAATCGTAAAGTTCTTAGAGATATAAATAATGGAAAAGTTGTTGAATTAAAAAAGTATAGACTATCAGAAGATAATAAACTTTTAGAAAAGAACAGTTTTAACAAACTAGCAAATGAACAGAAATATGCTGGTGTTATTCTTAAAACTTGTAAAGATGAAAATAGTGAATTATGTCAGAAAGCTTATATGGAGTATGTGAAATATGCAAGTTTTGAAGATATAAAAAATATAGGGTTTACTCCAACAAAAGAGATGTTTAGAACTCTTATGGAAAGATACCTTGAAGAAGAGGGAACAGTTCCAATAAAACTAAGCTTAGATGATATTCAAGAACTTTTGATGCAGTTTAAAGCAAATCGTGAAGACTATTTGGAGTTAGCTTATGAAATTAAATCAAAACTAGATCCTGATGCCCTTATATCACTTTTTGGAAAACTATATAACTCTCCAGAGCATGCAGTTGCTGCAGATGCGTATTTATATGTACTTTATGAATTGCAGATGATTGATAAGATAAGAGAGATACTAGAGAATTCAGATGAAGATGAATTTGTCAAGTGGAAGACTATACTTTTTCTAAGAGACAATGGTAAAAACGTAGATAGTGGACTTTTTTTAAGAATTTAGATTGAATACAATAGATTTTGACCAAGGCATTATTGCCTTGGCCCCCCTTGCTGGATATACTGACCTTCCTTTTCGTAGTGTTGTTAAAAAGTTTGGAGCTGACTTAACATTTTCAGAGATGATAAGTGCAAATGCTCTTCAGCATAACTCGAAAAAAACATTTAAGATGTTAGAGCATTCACCATTAGAAACACCTTATATAGTTCAGATTGCAGGGAGTGATTTAAAGGCTATTCGTGATGCTGTAGAGATACTAAATGATATAGAAGGTATAGATGGTATTGATCTTAACTGTGGCTGTCCTGTGCCAAAAGTAGTATCTCAAAGTTCTGGTTCATCTCTTCTTTTAGATTTACCTCATCTTGGTAAAATTATAGAGACTATTAAAAAGTATTCTAATAAACGTTATACAAGTGCAAAAGTCCGTTTGGGTTATGTAGATAAAATTCCAAAAGATATTGCTAAGGCTGTTGAGGGAAGTGGTGTAGATTTTATGAGTGTTCATGGGCGTACACGTGCGGGGGCATATAAAGCACCAGTAGATTATGAGGCAATAGCAACGATTAAGCAAAGTGTGACTATACCAGTTTTGGCAAATGGTGATATAATAAGCTATAAAAAAGCGATGGAAGTAAAAAAAATAACAGGTTGTGACTCGCTTATGATAGGCAGAGGTGCAATCGGAAATCCTTGGATATTTTATCAACTCAAACATGGTAAAGATACAGTCGATAGAGAACTTAAAGCTAAGATTATATTAGAACATTATAACTCAATGGTGGAGTTTTATGGCTCTCATGGAGTTAGTATGTTTAGAAAACATCTTCATGTATATTCAAAAGGCTATGAAGAGGCATCAACTTTTAGAAACAAAATAAACACAATATTTGAGATAGAACAGATGCGAAATGAGATAGAGCTGTTTTTTTAAAAATCAATCGTGTGTCTTAGCAACTTCCTTTTACTAAGTTTTTAAAATAACCAATATTATTGGTCTAAATAAGAATTGATATTTTTTTGTTATATCATTGTTATCTAAATTTCAAAAAATGTTCATTTTTTTGCTAGTAGCCATCATTAAAATTACTCTTTTTATGTTTGTCTTTTTTGTATTGAGTTTTGTTTTTCTCTTTATGTAGAAGATTTGCTTCTTTTAAAAGTTTGGCTTGTAGTTCTTCTATCTCTTTATCTTTTAGTTCATCTTCTACATGTAAGACTTGTAAAACAAGATTAACATAGTTTTCTAGGGCTATAGGATAGGTTGCATTTAGTCTGATAGAGGGTATCTTTTTGAGTATTTCAAATGTTCTTTTTACTCTTTTTTGAAAAATATTAAACTCAAATGTAGGGTCTTTTAAGTATGATATATTGCTTCTAACAAACTTTTCTAAACCTCTTGTATACTTTAGTCTTATATCTTTTTCGTTGATTGTATTATCCATATTTATAGTTTACCAAAAAGTTGCATAATAAAAAGAATATATGGTATAAAAAAGGCAGAACTTAAAAGAACAAGGGCAGTCACATCAACAGCTTTGCAGTTATACAAAGAGGCAAGGTTTACATTTGTAACAGCTAAAGGAACAAGAAGTTCAAGCATGACAAGACTTACCATATAATCATCTAAATTAAGTGTTTTTAAGATACCAATAGAGACAATAGGTACAAAAATAAATTTTGTTATACCTACATATGCTGTGAGTTTTAGGTTTATACTTTTTAGTTTTACGCTATATAAAAACATACCAAATATCATGAGTTGGATTACCATAGCAGCATATGCTCCCATTTTAAGTGAGTCTAAGATGGAGGAGTGGATTTTAATCTCGAAAAGGTTAAATATAATTGCTAAAAATGCAAACCAGATAAGAGGAAGTTTTATTATGTTTAGTAAAGACTCTCTTATACTAAATTGACCTCTTGAGTAGAAGTAGACACCTATAGTATAGACTATAAAAACATTTGCTACGTTGATAAGAGATGTATATATGATTGATTCTTGCCCAAATAGTGCTATACCTATAGGAATTCCCAAATTTCCTGTATTTCCTATAGCACTAGCAATAGTGGCGATAGATCTCTCTTTGGAGTCTTGAAAAAATCTTTTTGCTAAAAGTGAACTAAGTGCAATAAAAAAAATAGTTATTACCATATATAAAAGTGGAGCCTTGATAAGAGTTATATCTATACTTCTTGTACTAAGTCCCCAAAAAGTAAGCATAGGTTGTAAAAAGTAGATAGATATAACCACAAGAGATTTTTCTTGAAGTTCATCTTTTAGTTTTACTTTTGCTAAAAAACCTAAAAGTATAAAAACATAAATAGATATTAAAGAGAGAAATATGGACAATTAATATCTTTCTAGCTTACTTCTATAGTCATTTTGTTCTTCTTCTTGTTTTTGTATTTTTAGGTACTCATCTAGCTTTTTTCTATTATCTTCAAAAGCTTTTTCAAAATCAGAATCATCTTTTATATCTGTTTTTGAAAACTTTTCAAGAAGAACATTTGAGTTTCCTGTCATCACTAAATATTTTCTGTTTTCAAACTCTAATAATACGACACTATTACTGTTATCTATTTGTTTTTGGTGAAGGATATTAACTTCACCGCTAGGCAGATTTGTATTATTTGATTTAAATAGCCAAGAATTTTTACTCTTAAGAGTATCACTTTTTTTTACAACTCTTTTTTTAAGCCAGAGCATAAATAGTATCATGATAGATAGTAATAGTATTACACTAAGGTATCTTCCATCTATTAAATCTTCAGTAGGTTTTATATTTAATGGTGTTTTTGTTACTGTTTTTGATGATGTTTTTGCTTGGTTTTTTGTAATTGGTTTTGTACGAATTCTAAGACCGAATCCATCTACGGTTTTTGAAGCTATAACAGCAATTGAATTTTTACTCTTTAATATGACATTGAGATTGTCTTTATTGGGTTCTATTGTTACAGCTTGAAGTATATTGGAATTTATATTTTTTTCTATAAGTTTATCATATGTTAAATCACTAAGTGTCAAAGTAGTGATATTTTTTCCTCTTCTTTGAGATATTTCGCCCTCATATGGTGAGTCAAAAGATAGCATAATATCAACTCTATCACTTCTTTCATAGATATTATGTGTTAACAAGTTTGCACTAAAGCTAAAAGATACAAATAGTAAAAGCATAAAAATATTTTTCATTAAAGTTCTCTTTTAAAGTATTGGATTACAGTTTTTGAATCAAGGATTTCATTTATACGTATAGCTAAGTTTTTTTCATATACCATAACTTCACCTTTTCCAAAGATTTTATTATTGACAAAGAGTTCAACACTTTCACCTGCTGGTTTTCCAAGATCAATAACAGAGCCTTTGTCTAGTTTTAAAAGCTCTCTTATACTTAGAGCTGTTGTCCCAAGTTCAGAGATAAAGTCAACATTTATATCTACAAGATTTTCATAACCACTAAGAAGTTTGTTTTCTAAATACTCTTTATCTTTTTTATTCAACTTATAACCTTCCTACCTATAACAAATGTACGATTTTTTATTTTATAAAGCAAAAACTCTTCCAACTTTAAAAGATTTACTCTAGGGACATGCCCTAAAAAATCTGGTGTTGACAGTTCATAGGTTTTATCTGGATTTTCTTTTTCTAAGAGAACTTTTGCCGAGCCTACTATCATATTTGATACTTCTTTGACTAAATCATCTAAGTCATCTTCATTTAAATTATCTTCAAACAGAAGTGCTTTTGAAAATTCATTAAGTGTATTTTTTTTAAAAAGTAAATACCACTGATTTTCTTGATTGTCTTCACAAAGTGCAATTGCTGCACCATAAAAATCTTTTCCAAAATATTTTGCTTTTTGTATTTCTACACCAATTATATCTGTACAGAAACTTTTTGTAGCATTATCAATTGCAGTTATCATTTTTTGCCCTTAAAAAGATAATAAATATATGATAGTCTTTTACATCTTTTTTTTATCATACATTTTATCTAAAATTTGTTTATTTATGTATGAAGTCATATTTCTTAAGCCTAAACCATATAAAATATAGTATTATAACATTTTAAAGGAATATAGTTATGGCTATGATGAAATTCGTAAAAAAAGAGAAGAAAAGTGATGAAATTTGCTCTACATGTAAAGTTTTAATAGTTGATGATGAGCAAGAAATTCATTCTGTAACTAAAACTGTTCTTAGTCAGTTTGTTTTTGAAGGAAGAAAATTAGAAATTCTTAGTGCATATAGTGGAAAAGAAGCTATAGAAACTCTTAAGAAGCATGATGATATACAGCTTGTTCTTTTAGATGTTGTTATGGAAAGTGATGATGCTGGTTTAATTGTTGCTAAAAAAATACGAGAAGAGTTAAAACAGAGAAAAATAAGAATTGTTTTAAGAACAGGACAAGCAGGAAGTGCTCCAGAACAAGAAGTAATAGACAACTATGACATAAATGACTACAAAGAAAAGACAGAGCTAACTTCTAAAAAACTATATACAACTGTCATGTCTTCTTTAAGAGCATATCGTGATATGGATATAATTGACCATAATAGAAAAGCTTTGGAAAAAATAGTAGAAGCATCAAAAACTATATTTAAACTCAAATCTTTTTATAGTTTTGTAGAAGGTGCATTGGAACAAGTGACCTCTTTATTGGATATAGATGGACATATTTTTGAAACAGAAGTGAATAATGGTTTTTTTGCAACATTGAGTGATGATGAATTTAAACTTATAGCTAGTATAGGGGTTTTTAAAGGAAAAAAAGAGAATAAAATTTTGACTACTGAAGCTTTGTCTTTGTTGAATAGAGCATATCAAACAAAAAGTAGTTTCTTTGATGGCGATGCTTATGTAGCATATTTTGAAGCGACTAATGAAAAAATTTTATTTTTATATCTAGAAGGTTGTAAAAAATTAAATGATACTGATAAAGATTTTTTACAAGTATTTTCAAACAATATCGCCATAGCTTTTAATAACACTTGTATAAACTCTGAAC
>CAZIAJ010000022.1:0-15048 GCA_964537565.1 uncultured Sulfurospirillum sp. | reverse complement strand
ATTTATAAGAGTTCTTTTTGATCTAATAGATAATTTTCTATCATAGTAGTGATTGTTTTTATGTTTTATATCGTAAAGATTTTCTAAAAGTTCCATGAGTGTATTGTATAGTTTTCCTTTTTAAAAGGAAATAAAATTAAATAATTTACTTCTTAAATCCCTATATACTTGACTTTTAAGTAAAATTTTAGTAAAATCACGGTCCTTATCCAGTCATCTTTGTAGGTTTCGAGTTGAAATACTAGAGGTGACGAGTTCTTTATTAGGGGAAATACATGGAAAAAATTAGACTTAAACTCAAGGCGTATGACCATAGAGTTTTAGACAGATCTGTTGCAGCAATTATAGAAGCTGTTAAGCGAACTGGAGCTGAAATTAGAGGCCCAATTCCTATGCCAACGAAGATAAAGCGCTATACAGTGCTTAAATCACCACACGTTAATAAAAAATCAAGAGAGCAATTTGAGATGAGAATACACGGTCGTATGATAGATATTGTATCTGCTACAACTGACACAATCGACTCTTTAATGAAACTTGACTTAGCACCTGAGGTGAATGTCGAAGTTAGAGCTATGGGTAAATAGGGGTATATGATGGAATATATAGTAGAAAAAATCGGAATGAGCAGAACAATTTCTGTACCGGCTGTTCCTGTTACTCTTTTAAAAGTAGTAGAAGTAAAAGTTTGTGAAGTAGACGAAGCTAAGCGTGCAATCGTTGCATATGCAAGTGGTAAAAAGATGAATAAAGCAATTGCTGGTCAACAAAAAAAGTATGACCTAAGTGCAGAGTTTAATCGTTTTGTTACTATGGATGTTGCAAATAGCGAGGCTGGAACACTTGATACAGCACCACTAAGTGAAGCAAAAAACTTGAAAGTTTCTTTTAACTCTAAAGGTAGAGGTTTTGCTGGTGTTATAAAGCGTCACGGATTTGCTGGAGGCCCAGCTAGTCACGGTAGTAGATTTCATAGAACTGGTGGTTCTATTGGTAATGCTGAGTGGCCAGGACGTGTTCAAAAAGGTAGAAAAATGCCAGGACATATGGGTAACGCTAAAGTTACAGTTAAAAATGATATTGTATCTTTTGACGCTGAAAACGGAATCCTAGCGGTTAAGGGAGCAGTTCCTGGACCAAATGGTGCAATAGGTAGAGTAAGGATTGTTAAATGAGTAAAGCAATAGTACTTAATGATAAATTTGAAAACTCAGGAGAGTTAGCTCTTCCTGAAAAATTTGAGGGAATTCACTCTCATAATTTACACCTATATGTTAAGTCGTATCAAGCAGCTTTACGTGCTAATACAGCTTCAACTAAGAGTAGAAGTGATGTACGTGGTGGTGGTAAAAAACCATTCGCACAAAAAGGTGGCGGTAGAGCAAGAGCTGGTAGTAGAACTAACCCTGTATGGGTAGGTGGTGGTATCGCTTTTGGTCCTAGAGCAAATAGAAACTATGATCAAAAAGTGAACAAAAAGCAGAAGAGATTAGCATTAGAATTCGCACTTAATGAAAAAGCATCAAAAGATGCACTTTTTGTAGTAGATTCTATAGCAGTTGAGTCTGGTAAAACTAAAGATGCGGCAGCGATTGTAAAATCAATAGGCGCAAGAGATGTACTGATTGTAAAAGACCTTATAGATGAGAAAACATTTTTAGCATTTAGAAATGTTCCAACAGCTTACCTAATAGAGTCAAATGAACTAAACGCATATTTAGCTACAGCATTTTATGCAGTAGTGATAGAAAAATCAGTGCTTGAAACAATAGCAAAAGAGGGCTAATTATGGCAGATATAACAGATATCAAAGCAATACTTTATACAGAAAAAAGCTTGAGCCTTCAAGAGAATGGTACAGTAGTTATTCAGACATCAACTAGAATGACTAAAAACCGTCTTAAAGAGGTGCTCAAAGAGTACTTTGGCTTTACTCCACTAAAAGTTAACTCAATGAGAGTTCTTGGAAAAGTGAAGAGATTTAAAGGTGTTCAAGGTAAGCGTAACGATACAAAGAAATTTTACGTTCAACTGCCTGATGGCGCTCAATTAGAAAATGTAGGAGCATAATATGGCTATTAAATCATATAAACCATATACTCCGAGTCGTAGATATGTAACTGGCTTGGATTCAAGTGATATTACAGCAAAGCCGAGTGTTCCATCATTGTTAAAAAAACTTCCTGTAACTGCTGGAAGAAATAACAATGGTAGAATTACTTCTCGTCACAAGCAAGGTGGTGCTAAGAAACTTTATAGAATCATTGATTTCAAAAGAAGAAAATTTGACATCGAAGGTACTGTTGAAGCTATCGAGTACGATCCAAATAGAATTTGTCGTATAGCACTTATTAAGTATGCTGACGGCGAAAAGAGATATATTCTTCAACCATCAGGCTTAAATGTAGGCGATAAAATAATGGCTGCTGAAACTGGACTTGATATCAAGCCTGGTAATGCAATGAAAATGAAAAATATTCCAGTTGGTACACTTATTCACAACATTGAGATGAAGCCTGGTAAAGGTGCTCAGATGGTTAGAAGTGCTGGTGGGTATGCTCAACTTATGGGTAAAGAAGAGAAATATGTTGTTCTTAGATTACCATCAGGTGAAATGAGACAAGTACTTAGTGAATGTATGGCAACAATAGGAACAGTTGGATGTGAAGACTGGGCTAACGTTGTTATAGGTAAAGCTGGAAGAAATAGACATAGAGGAATCAGACCACAAACTCGTGGTTCTGCGATGAACCCAATCGATCACCCACACGGTGGTGGTGAAGGTAAAACAAACTCAGGTCGTCACCCAGTTACTCCTTGGGGTAAACCAACTAAAGGTGCTAAAACTCGTCGTAAAAAAGCGAGCGACAGACTGATTATTTCTAGAAGAAAAGGAAGATAGATGGCAAGAAGTCTAAAAAAAGGTCCTTTTGTAGATGATCACTTGATTAAAAAAGTGTTAAAAGCAAAAGAGGAAAAGTCAAACAAGCCTATCAAGACTTGGTCTAGAAGAAGTACTGTTACTCCTGATATGATTGGTCTAACACTAAATGTTCATAATGGAAGAAACTTCATCCCTGTATATATAACTGAGAATCATATTGGTTATAAACTTGGTGAATTTGCTCCAACACGTACTTTTAAAGGACATAAAGGTTCTGTTCAGAAGAAGGTAGGTAAGTAGTCATGAGTAAAGCAATATTAAAATTTATTAGACTATCACCGTTGAAAGCAAGAATGGTTGCACGTGAAGTTCAAGGAATGAATGCAGAATTTGCATTAGCAAGTTTAGAGTTTATGCCTAACAAAGCAGCTAGAATTATTTCAAAAGTGATTGCAAGTGCAGTGGCTAATGGTGGCTATGAGCCAGAAGAAGTAGTAATTTCATCTTGTCGTATAGATCAAGGTCCAGTTCTTAAGAGATTTAGACCAAGAGCAAGAGGAAGTGCTAGTGGCATCAGAAAACCAACTTCACATGTATTTGTTGAAGTAACAAAAGCTGCAAAGAAGGAAGACTAAGATGGGTCAAAAAGTAAATCCAATTGGTTTAAGACTTGGAATCAATAGAAACTGGGATTCAAGATGGTTTCCTGGAGAGAATTTAGCGGCAAATATTGGCGAAGATCATAAAATAAGAAAGTTTTTGAAAAAAGAGCTTTATTATGCTGGTGTTAGTCAGATTCTTATCGAAAGAACTGCTAAAAAATTAAGAGTTACAGTTGTTGCTGCACGTCCTGGTATCATTATTGGTAAAAAGGGTGCAGATATTGAGAAGCTTAGAGTTAAACTTAACAAGCTTGTTGGTAAAGACGTTAATGTAAACATAAAAGAAGAGAGAAAACCACAAGCTTCTGCTCAACTTGCAGCTGAAAATGTTGCAATGCAGTTAGAGCGTCGTGTTGCATTTAGAAGAGCAATGAAAAAAGTTATTCAAGGTGCACAAAAATCTGGAGCAAAAGGTATTAAGGTATCTGTTTCAGGTAGACTTGGTGGTGCTGAAATGGCTAGAACTGAGTGGTATCTTGAAGGTAGAGTTCCTTTACATACACTTAGAGCTAAGATAGATTATGGTTTCGCAGAAGCGCATACTACATACGGAATTATCGGTATTAAAGTATGGATCTTTAAAGGTGAAGTTTTGACTAATGGTGTTCAAGCTGAGCCAAAAGAAGAGAAGAGACCAAGAAAACCAAGAAGAGGTAAAAACTAATGTTAATGCCTAAAAGAACAAAATATAAAAAGCAGATGAAGGGTAGAAACCGTGGTAAATCATTTAGAGGCAATAGCATTGCTTTTGGTGATATAGCACTTAAAGCTACTGAAGCTGGTCGTATAGATTCACGTCAAATCGAAGCAGCGAGAATCTCTTATACTAGACACGTTAAACGTCAAGCAAAAACTTGGATTCGTGTTTTCCCTGATAAACCTTTAACAGCTAAGCCGTTAGAGACAAGAATGGGTAAGGGTAAAGGACCAGTTGATAGATGGGTTATGAATATTAAGCCAGGAAGAATCATTTTTGAGATGGCTGGAGTTAGTGAGGAGTTGGCGCGTGAAGCACTAACACTTGCTATGCATAAGCTACCTTTCAAAACTAAGATAGTTAATAGAGAGAGCGAAAATGAAGTATACTGATTTAAGTGAAAAATCTGCAGTTGAACTTGCAGAGTTATTAAAAGAGAAAAAGGTTCTTTTGTTTACAGTAAAGCAAAAGTTAAAGACAATGCAACTAACTAATTCAAATGAGATTAGAGAAGTTAGAAGAGATATCGCTCGTATTAATACGGCTATTTCGGCTCAAAATAAGTGATTAGGGGAAAGTAATGGCTTTAAAAAGAGAAATACAAGGCGTAGTTGTACAAAAAACTGGTGATAAATCAATCACTGTTTTAGTAGAGAGACGCGTAATGCACCCTAAATATCGTAAATATGTAAAACGTTTTAAAAAGTTTATTGTTCATGATGAAAAGAATGAAGTAAAAGCTGGCGATATTGTAAGAGCTATCGAGTGTAGACCACTATCTAAAAGAAAATCTTTTAGACTATCACAGATAGTTAGAGTAGGAGTTGAGTAATGATACAAGGTTTTACTAGATTAGCTGTTGCTGATAATACTGGTGCAAAAGAGATTATGTGTATCAAAGTACTTGGTGGTTCTAAACGTCGTTATGCAAGTGTAGGCGATGTTATCGTTGCTTCTGTCAAAAAAGCTTTACCAACAAGTAAAGTTAAAAAAGGACAAGTTGTTAAAGCGGTTGTTGTTAGAACAAGAAAAGAGATCCAAAGAGAAAATGGCTCACTTATCAGATTTGATGAGAATGCAGCCGTTATTCTTAACGATAAAAAAGAGCCAATAGGAACAAGAATTTTTGGACCTGTTGGAAGAGAAGTAAGATACTCTGGTTTTATGAAAATTGTATCACTTGCTCCGGAGGTACTATAATGGCTACTAAGATGAAGATTAAAAAAGGTGATGAAGTAAAAATTATCGCTGGAGACGATAAGGGTAAAGTTGCTAAAGTTCTTAGGGTATTTCCTAAAGATGCTAAAGTAATTGTTGAGGGTTGTAAGATAGCTAAAAAAGCTGTTAAACCTGATGATGCTAACCCAAATGGCGGATTTATTAATAAAGAGATGCCTATAAATATCTCTAATGTTTCAAAAGTAGAGGGTGAATAATGAACAGATTAAAAGCTAGATATGCATCTGAAATAAAAGATGCACTTGTAAAAGAGTTTGATATTAAAAACCCAATGCTAATTCCTGCATTAGAAAAAGTTGTTATCAGCGTTGGTGCTGGTAGTGATGGAAGTGATAGTAAAATTTTACAAAATATTGTAGATACTATCTCTTTAATAAGTGGACAAAAAGCACAAGTAAAGAATGCTAAGAAATCAGTTGCTGGTTTTAAAGTAAGAGAAGGATATCCTGTAGGCGTTAAAGTTACTTTACGTAATGAACAAATGTTTGCATTTTTGGACAAGCTAATAAGTGTAGCTCTTCCAAGAGTTAAGGATTTCCGTGGATTACCAAGAAATGGATTTGACGGTAGAGCAAATTATAACTTTGGTTTAACTGAGCAATTGATGTTTCCTGAAGTAGATTTTGATAGTATATTAAAAACTCACGGAATGAATATAACAATTGTTACAACTGCAGCTAATGATAAAGAAGCTTTTAAACTTCTTGAATTAGTTGGTATTCCGTTCACGAAGGGCAAGTAACATGGCAAAAAAATCTATGATTGCAAAGGCTGCAAGAACGCCTAAGTTTAAAGTTAGAGGATACAGCAGATGTCAAATTTGTGGACGTCCTCACTCAGTTTACAGAGATTTTGGTGTATGTAGAGTTTGTCTTAGAAAAATGGCAAACGAAGGTCTAATCCCAGGCCTTAAAAAAGCAAGCTGGTAAGGAAAAATAATGATAAATGATCTCTTAGCAGATGCACTAACAAGAATTAGAAATGCATCATTAAGAAAACTAGATGTTACGCAATTAATGCACTCAAAATTAGTTGAAGCTGTTATGGTAGTGTTCCAAAACAAGGGCTATATTGAGAGCTTCAATGTTATTGAAGATGGCAATAAAAAATTCATAAAAGTTGTATTAAAGTATGACAAAAATGAAAATAGTGTAATAACAGAAGTTAAAAAAATCTCTAAGCCAGGACGCCGTGTTTATAAGGGTTCTGATGAGATTAAGAAGTTTAAAAATGGTTACGGTACTTTCGTAGTTTCAACTTCAAAAGGTGTACTAAGCAACGACGATGCACATAAAGCAAAAGTTGGTGGCGAAGTACTTTGTAGTATCTGGTAAAACAGTTTCTTTTATGGTATTCGATAACCATATGAAGTAAAGTCTTATCGTAGACAAGTAAAGGAAATAGATGTCACGTATTGGAAAGAATCCAGTTACAATTCCTGCTGAAATAAATGTTTCAGTTGATGGAAATGTAATTGTTTTTAAAAAAGGGAGTGTTCAAAAAGAGTTGGACACTAAAGGAAATGTTGAAGTTAAGGTAGAAAATGGTCAAATCGTATTTGCTTCAAAAAGCGATGATAGACAAGACCGTGCATACTGGGGAACTTATCGTGCACTAAGCGCTAACATTATAGTTGGACTAACAACTGGTTACCAAAAACAATTGGAAATCAATGGTGTTGGTTATAGAGCTGCAGTTAAAGGAAATATTCTTGAGCTTCAACTTGGTTTTTCACACCCAATTAACTATGAATTCCCAAAAGGTCTTCAAGTTTCTGTTGAGAAGAACATAATCACTATCAAAGGTGATGATAAACAAGTTGTTGGACAGGTTGCTGCTGAAGTTAGAAGTTTTAGACCACCAGAGCCTTATAAGGGCAAGGGTGTTAAGTATGTTGAAGAGCATATCCGCCGTAAAGCGGGAAAAACTGCTAAGAAATAGGGGTAGCAAATGAGAGCAAATATTTTAAAAAGAAAACTAGCACTTAGAATTAAGCGTAAAAAGAGAGTTAGAGCTGATATCTCTGGAACTGCTGAGCGTCCAAGAATTTCTGTTTTTAAATCAAACAGATATTTTTATGTTCAAGCAATAGATGATGTAAATCAAGTAACATTAGCAGCTGCTGATGGTTCAAAACTTGGTCTAAAATCAAGCAAAGCTGGAGCAGCAGAACTTGCAAAAGTTTTTGCTGAAAGTCTTAAAGAGAAGAATCTAACAAATGTAGTATTTGATAGAAATGGCTATCTTTATCATGGCGTTGTTGCTGCTTTTGCAGACGGCTTAAGAGAAAACGGCATTACGCTGTAATATAAGGAAAGACAATTCAATGGAAAAGTATAATAGAGAAGAATTTGAAGAAGTCATCGTTAACATCGGCCGTGTAACTAAAGTTGTTAAAGGTGGTAGACGTTTTAGATTTACAGCACTAGTAGTTGTTGGAAATAAAAACGGATTAGTTGGATTTGGTTTTGGTAAAGCTAAAGAAGTTCCTGATGCTATCAAAAAAGCAGTAGATGACGCATTTAAGGGTATAGTTAAAGTAAATACTAAAGGCTCAACTATAGCTCATGATATTGAAGTAAAATATAACGCAAGTAGAATTTTACTTAGACCAGCTAGTGAAGGTACAGGGGTTATTGCCGGTGGTGCAACTCGTCCTGTTCTTGAGCTTGCAGGTATCAAAGATATCTTGACTAAGTCATTAGGTTCAAACAATCCAGCAAACGTAGTAAGAGCAACAATGAAAGCTCTTAGTATGTTAAAAGCTTAGAAGGAGTTAAAATGGCATTAGATAATCTAACTCCAGCTACTGGCTCAACTCACTCAAGAAAGAGGGTTGGTCGTGGTCAAGGAAGTGGTATGGGTAAAACTGCGAGTCGTGGCTGTAATGGTCAAAAGTCTCGTTCAGGTTATAAAATCAAGAGAAACTTTGAGGGTGGACAACAGCCTCTAAGTAAGAGACTACCAAAGGTAGGTTTCTACTCAAGAGTAAGTAAACCATATAGTATAAATGTAGATGTAGTAAAAGCGGTAGCTGCACTTGAAGAACTAACAATTGATTCAATTAGAAGTGTTCACAAGATGGCTGGAACAGTTAGTAAAGTAAAACTTATCGGTGCAGGGGCAAAAGAGCTTGCAAGTAAAATAAAAGACGATAATATAACTTATACTGGTAAATAAGATGAGTAGTGATCTTACTAAAAAGATTTTAATTACTCTAGGATTTATTTTTGCGTACAGAGTATTGGCATACGTGCCAGTACCTGGCGTAAATCTTGATGTAATTAAAGAATTCTTTGACTCAAATAGCTCAAATGCATTAGGTATGTTTAATATGTTCAGTGGAAAAGCTGCACAGAGATTTAGTATAATTTCATTGGGAATTATGCCATACATTACTGCATCAATTGTTATGGAACTTTTAGCGGCTACATTTCCTGCTCTTGGAAAGATGAAAAAAGAGCGTGATGGTATGACTAAATATATGCAAATTATTCGTTATGCTACGATAGGTATTACAATTATTCAAGCAATTGGTGTATCAGTAGGACTTGGAAGTATAACAGGTCGTGCAGGTGAAAGTGCAATTATGATTGATATGCCTACATTTACAGCAATCGCAGCAGCTTCAATGCTGACAGGAACAATGTTACTTATGTGGATTGGTGAGCAGATTACTCAACGTGGTATTGGTAATGGTATATCTTTAATTATCTTTGCTGGTATCGTTTCAGGAATTCCAACAGCAATTGGAGGAACAATCAACCTTGTAAATACGGGCGAGATGAATTTCTTAGTTGTTATTGGTATTTTACTTGTTATTCTTGCTACGGTTGGTTCTATTATATATGTTGAGATGGGTGAACGTCGTGTTCCTATTTCATACAGTAGAAAAGTAATGATGCAAAACCAACATAAAAGAATTATGAATTATGTACCTATTAAAGTAAATCTTAGTGGTGTTATACCACCAATTTTTGCAAGTGCCATTTTGATGTTTCCATCAACAATTATGCAAGCTAGTACAAATCCTATAGTTCAAAGAATAAATGACTTTTTAAGTCCAAGTAGTTACGCATTTAATGTGCTAACTTTTATATTTGTTATATTCTTTGCATATTTTTATGCATCGATTGTATTTAGTGCAAAAGATATCGCAGATAACTTAAAAAAGCAGGGTGGTTTTATCCCTGGTGTTCGCCCTGGTGAGAGTACAGCGATGTATTTGAACGAAGTTGCAAGTAGACTAACATTTTGGGGTTCTATATATTTAGGTCTTATCTCAACTCTTCCATGGGTTTTGGTAAAGACTATGGGTGTTCCATTCTTCTTTGGAGGAACAGCAGTTCTTATTGTAGTTCAAGTTGCACTTGATACTATGAGAAAAATTGAAGCTCAGATGTATATGAACAAATATGAAACATTGAGTGCAGTAGGTCTTTAATGGCAATTGCTATTAGAAAGCCACAAGATATTGAGAAACTTCGAGTTTCAAATAAGATTGTAGCACAAGCACTTCAACTTTTATCAGATGAAGCTCGTCCTGGCATGACTCTAATTGAGTTAAATGATATGGGCGAGGAGTTCATCTATTCACAAGGAGGAAGACCAGCCTTTAAAGGTTTATATGGTTTTCCCTCAGGTGTATGTACTTCAGTAAATGAAACTATAATACATGGTATACCAAATCAATATGTTTTAAAAGATGGGGATATTGTGGGTTTTGATATTGGAGTTGAGAAAGATGGATGGTTTGGTGATGCTGCAGTTTCTATTGGAATTGGAGATATTTCTGAAGAGAATCAACGACTTATAGATTGTTCTCGTGATACGCTTTATCATGCGATAGAAAATATCAAAGTAGGGATGAGATTTAAAGAGTTGAGTCATCTTCTTGAAAAATATATACACTCTAAAGGTTATATTCCACTAAGAAGTTTTTGTGGTCATGGAATAGGTAGAAAACCTCATGAAGAACCAGAAATACCAAACTACTTAGAAGGAACAAATCCAAAACAGGGACCAAAGATAAAAAATGGAATGGTTTTTTGTTTAGAGCCAATGATCTGTCAAAAGAGTGGAGTTTCTAAGATATTAGAAGATAAGTGGTCAGTAGTTTCAGAAGATGGGTTATATGGAAGTCATTATGAACATACTGTAGCAATTATAAATAACAAGGCCGAGATTTTATCGGTTGTATAAGAAGGAAGTTTAAGTATGGCAAAAGCTGATGTAATTGAAGTAGACGGTAAAGTTTTAGAAGCTTTACCAAATGCAACGTTTAAAGTAGAAGTACAAAATGGACATGTGGTTTTATGTCACATAGCTGGTAAAATGAGAATGCATTATATAAAAATAATGCCAGGAGATACTGTGAAATTGGAGTTAACTCCTTATTCACTGGATAAGGGAAGAATAACTTATAGATATAAGTAAATTATTAGCTTATTTTCAGTATAATATGCCCCTTTTGTAAAACTGTGTGAAGAATATTTAGAAAAAAACCACTATTTTTCCAAATATTGGTTTAGTCTAGTTCACTAAACCTGTGACAGTTTACGAATCCAGAGTGGACTGTTTAGATATGCGTGGCATATCTTTTAACTATCGTATTTATTTTTCTCACGATATTCCAAGTGAATTAGTTCTCAGCGTGAAGCTGAAGCTTTAGTGAGAGGAATTTTTTCTAGGCTTTGCCTAGTAAAAAGGAGACAGACAATGAAAGTACGACCTTCTGTAAAGAAGATGTGTGATAAATGCAAAGTGGTAAAACGTAAAGGTATCGTTAGAATCATTTGTGAAAATCCAAAACACAAACAGAGACAAGGATAAACATGGCAAGAATTGCAGGTGTAGACCTTCCTAAGAAGAAGAGAGTAGAGTATGCATTAACTTATATCTATGGTATAGGTTTAACAAGTTCAAGATTAATCTTAAATGCTGTTGGAATCTCATATGACAAAAGAGTTCATGAGCTAACTGAAGCAGATATAGCATCTATTCGTAATGAGATTCAAGAGAACTTTCAAGTTGAAGGTGATTTAAGAAAGAAAGTTACATTAGATATTAAAGCTCTAATGGACATGGGTAGCTACAGAGGGCTAAGACACAGACGTGGTCTTCCTGTACGTGGTCAAAAAACAAAAACTAATGCGCGTACGAGAAAAGGTAAGAAAAAGACCGTCGGCGCAAAAGCTTAATTGATTACGAGGAACTATTAATATGGCAAAAAGAAGAGTAACACGTAAAAAAGTTGCTAAGAAAAATATCGCTAAAGGCGTTGTTTATATCTCTGCAACATTTAACAATACTGTTGTAACTGTAACTGATGAAATGGGAAATGTAATCGCATGGAGTAGTGCAGGAAGCTTGGCTTTTAAAGGTAGCAAAAAATCAACTCCTTATGCAGCGCAACAAGCAGTTGAAGATGCCTTAGCTAAAGCTAAAGAGCACGGTATAAAAGAGGTAGGTATCAAGGTTCAAGGACCTGGTAGCGGAAGAGAAACAGCAGTAAAAAGTGTTGGTGCAACAGAGGGAATTAAAGTAACTTTCTTAAAAGATATTAGCCCACTACCACACAATGGCTGTAGACCTCCAAAGCGCAGAAGAGTTTAATTTTAACGTTTAGTTAATAATTATATAAAAAACGAAATATTTTTTGGTTTATAATAATTAGGAGAAAAGATGGCTAGATACAGAGGACCTGTCGAAAAGCTAGAGAGAAGACTAGGTGTTAGTTTGGCTCTAAAAGGTGAGCGTCGTCTTGCTGGTAAGAGCGCATTGGATAAACGTCCATACGCACCAGGACAACACGGTCAAAGAAGAACAAAAATTAGTGAGTATGGACTTCAGCTAAGAGAGAAGCAAAAAGCTAAATTTATGTATGGTGTTTCTGAAAAACAGTTTAGAAGATTGTTTAAAGAGGCAGCAAGAAGAGATGGTAATACAGGAGAAAACCTTATTACTTTAATTGAAAGACGTTTAGATAACGTTGTTTATAGAATGGGTTTTGCAACAACTAGAAGATTTGCTAGACAGTTAACAACTCATGGACACGTACTTGTAAATGGTAAGAAACTAGATATACCTTCTTATCAAGTTAAAAAGGGTGATAAAATAGAGATTTGTGAAAAATCTAAAAGTAATCCTCAAGTAGTACGCTCTTTAGAGTTAACAGCTCAAACTGGTATTGTTCCTTGGGTTGATGTTGAAGCAGCTAAAGCAATGGGCGTGTTTACACGTTTCCCTGAGCGTGAAGAAGTAGTTATCCCGGTTGAAGAGAGATTGATCGTCGAGCTATACTCTAAATAATAAGTGAGGAAGTTTTAGTGAAAAAAATCAGTACAGCGGCACATATGCCAACAGAGATTGAAGTAGAAAATATTTCGGAAAACAAAGCTCAAGTAATAGCATATCCATTCGAAGCTGGTTTTGCTGTAACTCTAGCTCACCCATTAAGAAGATTGCTCCTTAGCAGTACAGTTGGATTTGCTCCAACTGCTGTTAAGATTGATGGTGTAACACATGAGTTTGATAGCATGCGTGGTATGCTTGAAGATGTTGCATTATTTATAATCAATCTTAAAAATATTCGTTTCAAAATCAAAGGTGATGAGAAGCGCGTAGAAGTAAATTACTCTTTTGGTGGAGCTAAAGAGATTTATGGTAGTGACCTTTCTAACGAAATGATAGAAGTTGTTACTCCTGAAGAATATTTAGCAACAATTAATGAAGATTCAGAGCTTAACTTCTCTTTAATTGTTGAGAAGGGTATAGGTTATGTACCAAGTGAAACTATTAGAGATTTAGTTGATAGTGATTATATTGCATTAGATGCTTTCTTTACACCAGTAAAAAAAGCTATTTATGATATAGAAAATGTTCTAGTAGAAGATAATCCAAATTTTGAAAAAATAGTTTTTACTATTGAAACAGATGGATTAATTTCACCAATTGAAGCATTTAAAGACTCTTTAGAAGCTATGTATACTCAAATGTCAGTATTTAACGGTGTGTTAGATATAGATATAACTCCAAAAGAGGAGAGTAGTAATGATAGTGTTGAATTAAACAAATTACTACAGAGTATTGAAGAGCTAAACTTGAGTGCAAGAAGTTTCAATTGTTTAGATAGAGCAGAAGTAAGGTTTGTAGGTGAGCTAGCGTTAATGAGTGAATTAGAGCTTAAAAATCTTAAAAACCTTGGTAAAAAATCTCTAGAAGAGATAAACGCTGTGATGGAAGAGATTGGTTTTCCAGTTGGATCAGATTTTTCTGATGATACTGTTGAAGTACTTAAGAAAAAAATCGCAGATTTGAAATCGAATGAGGATTAATAATGAGACATAAGCATGGATATAGAAAGCTTGGTCGTACTTCAACGCACAGAGCTGCGCTTTTGAAGAATATGGCTATAGCTATAATAAAAAGTGAGAAAATTGAGACTACAATCCCAAAAGCTAAAGAGCTTAGAGGATATATAGAAAAATTGATTACAAAAGCAGGAAAAGGTGACTTTAACGCTCATAGAGTAGTTTTTGCAGCACTTCAAGATAAAGATACTACAAAAAAATTAGTTGAAGAAATTGCACCTAAATATGTAGATAGAAACGGTGGTTACACAAGAATCATCAAAACTCGTACAAGAAGAGGCGACGCTGCTCCTATGGCTTTCATAGAGTTAGTATAATTCTTCTAATTTTGGAGACCTTTTGGTCTCCACTCCTTTCCCTTTAAACTTTCTTTTTACTCATTTATAGTATAATCTTGTATAAAAAAATATGGAGATAATATGATACCTTTTAGCGATGAAGAGTTACTTCCAGCAGTCGAGAAATCTTTAGAAAAAGTAAAACCAATGTTAGCACTTGATGGTGGGGGCATGACTTTGCTTGCAATCAAAAGTGGTAGAGTTTTTATCCAACTTCAGGGAGCTTGTATAGGGTGTGCTTCAAGTGGACAAACTTTGAAGTATGGGATAGAGAGACAACTTCGTATTGATATTCATCCTGAAATTGAAGTAATAAATATTGCTCCAGGGATGGAAGATACAATTGAGAAATTTGATTAGGTTTAGATTTGAGTAAATATCTAAAAAGAGGCGTAAATAGCTTTTATAAAAAAGATTTCAAAAATGCTCTTTTACATTTTGCATTAGCTTTACGTGAGAAACCAAGTTCTAAAGAAGCTCGTATTAGTGCTATATTAGCAGAACTTGCTTTTGAAAGAGAAGATGAGGCTATAGCTCTTTATGAATACTATCTTATAAGTAAAGATAGTGGTGTAGATAAATGTGAAGATATGATAGAAGATATTGTAAACTCTGTAGATTTTACAATACAGAGTATAGAAGCTCTTTTCATAGAAGATGATATTGAAGCTAAGATAAACGAAGAGAATGGTATAGCTTATGATGATTTTAAAACTTTTATTTCTAATAAAGATAGTTTTAAGGAGGCTTTTGAAGATATAATGTTTTCAACAAAAGTTATTATTCATAAAAAAGATGACTTTATAGATTTTTTAGAGCAGCTTATTGATAATGGTTTCAAAGAAGTGTCTATGAA
>CAZIAJ010000021.1:13463-15262 GCA_964537565.1 uncultured Sulfurospirillum sp. | reverse complement strand
TATAGTTTTTTCTAGAAATATGCTTATTTATTTTGATGATGATTTTAGAGTATCAGCTATGAAAAGATTTGCACAACTTCTAAAACCAAATGGAAGAGTGTTTTTAGGCCATGCTGATATAGTACCTCAAAATAATTGGTTAATAAAAAATGGTTTTGGAAGTAATAGTTACTATTCTAAATCTTAGATATATTTTTTAGTTTTACATACATCATAGCTGTCATGATAGCGTCATTTATCGCATCATGTTTGCCAAAGATTGGAAGTCCCAAATCTTTCATAATGACATCAAATCTCAAATCAATATTACCATCAGGTATAAATTTTATTTTTTTATCATGATAGATTCCAGATACTTCTATCTGTTTGTTTGGAAGTTTAATACCAAGGTAAGGTTTTAGATATTTATTTATCATCTTGATATCAAACTCAAGATAGTAACCAATAAGTGGGCGAGAGCCTATAAAATGTAAGAATTTGTCTAAAGCTTCATTTGGTTCACTTCCATTTTCTAAGTCTATATTTCTTATTTGATGTATTTTTATACTCTCTTCACTTATCTCTTGAGTAGGTTTCACAAAAATTTCAAATTTTTCAGATGTAATTATTTTGTTGTCTTTTATTTTAAGAGCACCAATAGATAAAATTTCATCTTTTTTTGGATTTAATCCTGTAGTCTCCGTGTCATAAACTATATATTCATTTTTTGATGGCTCATCAAATAAAAATGAATATTTTTCATCTTTTAAATTTTTTCTATTGAAGTGTCTAAAGATATTATTTAGCATTACTGAACCATATTTAATTTAAAGTGATGTTTCAAAAAATCTTTAAATTTATTGACTATTTTTAAACTATCTTTTAAAAGTTCTAGTTCTAGTTGATTTAAGTTTTTTATATCTATATGGTTGTCAGGATCTTCTTCATGTTCAAAGTATCTTAATCTCTCTTGTAGTCTTAAATTTAAAAGTGTATCAAATGCTTCTTCAAGTGCATCACAAAAGCTGTTGTCAACAACTTTTAGTTTTTTTAGTTCTCTCATGCGACTATTTGTGTTCGTTTCATGTATGCCATTTTCTAGTGCCATGCTTCTTATACCTTGAACTATTGGAAAAATTCCACCTTTTTTAACATCAATACGATTATCTTTTGCAATAAGATTTGTAAACATGCCAATCGGTGTTTCAAATAGTAGTGCAGCTTTTGCAAAGTTGGCCATGAAAACACTTCTATCTTTGACTCCATTAAAAATCATCTTTTTTAGTTCTTCAAGAAGTCTATGATTTCCTGCTACGCCAATAGCATCAAAAAAGATTGCAAGATGCATATAATCATCTCCAGTAGGTGCTTCAAGCCACCTTCCTATCTCTCCTACATACTCTTGTTTACTCTTTCTCCAATACTCATTTGAAACCATGATATTGCCTTCACATCTAGGAAATCCAAAATCAATAAGTATTTTTGTAAAATTTTCCATATATTTTTTGTATTGTTCTATATTTACACCATCTTCGATTATAAGAGCATTGTCTTGATCTGTTTTTAACATCTGCTCTTTTCTGCCTTCACTTCCCATAACAACAAGACATGCTTTATCTGCTAATTCTTTTGGAACTATCATCTCATAAAGTTTTTCATATATTTTTTCATTGAGCTCAGAGATAAGTTTAGAAATATACTCTACTTTTGTACCTTTTGCATGAAGTTTTTTGATAATATTTATAAAATCTTGACTAGCCAATTTTAACTCTTCTATAGAGTTTGCTTTTTTTATTTGTACTGCAACTAAGTAAGTATGA
>CAZIAJ010000021.1:0-13453 GCA_964537565.1 uncultured Sulfurospirillum sp. | reverse complement strand
TAAGTATGATTTGCAAAGTAACTTAAAAGGTCTAACTGCTCTAAAATACCAATTACTTTATCATCTTTGGTTACAACTATTCTTTTTATTGAGTTTTTTGTAAAAGAGAGAAGTGCATTAAACAAAAAGTCATTATGTTCTATAGTTATAATAGGACTTAGTGCTATAGGGCCAATAGGTCCAAATTTATCATAGTTATTATAAAGTATATGGCGTCTTAGTATGCTATCAGTTACAATTCCAAGTCTACCATTATCCAAAACTAAGATACAGTTTGTTTTTAACTCTTCCATCTCTTTTAAAGCATCCATAATTGGTTTATCTGAACCTACAATACAAGGTTCATGAAGATAAGAGTCACTAACACGTGCAATCATAAAACCAGACATTTGAGTAGTATACTCTTTTTGTTTTGCCGATTGAATACGATTTGCTAAATCTTTTATATAGAAGTTCTTAAATTCAGTATTTGAATCTAATAAGGATTTAAAATCTTCTTTTTTCATTTCAAAACATATAAGCTCTTCAAGAACTATAAAAGTATCTTCTGTTTTATTATATATTAGTGAGTCTGCATCAAAAGTATTTGAATTATTATATACTTTTATAAGCTCATCTTTATGATACTCTCCAACTTCACCTTTGATAATAAGATATAAAAAATTAGATAAATTGTTGGGAGAGATAAGTGTAGTATCTTTTTTGTAGTAAGCTATATCCATTGAGTTTACAGCTTTTGTTAACTCTCTTGGTGTTAGTAGTTCAAAGGGGTGGATAGATTTTAAAAATGCTTCTTGATCATGTAGACTCATGTTGCCTAACCTTTACATGTAGTGTTTTGTTAAATTATCACAAATAAGTTAAAAAAGCACTAAATAAAAGAAGACACACTGCAGTTTGCAGTGTGTCATAGTAGTTTAGTGAGTTGCCGCACCAGCTCCTCTAGGGATTCTGATATTTTCAACAAGCTCTTGAATATGTTGTGGTGGTGGTGGAGTAACTTTACTCACAATAATAGCCACAATAAAGTGCAAGAACATACCAATAGTACCAATACCAGTTGGAGCAATACCCCATAGGTAGTCGGCTTTATCTCCGCCCATAAATACAAAGTAGACTATATATCCAAATGTAAATATAAGACCACTTAACATTCCGGCAATTGCACCCTCTTTGTTCATTCTCTTATAGAAAATTCCTAAGATGATTACAGGGAAGAAAGAAGCAGCTGCAAGGCCAAATGCAAATGCAACAACTTGTGCAACAAATCCTGGAGGGTGGATACCTAAGTAACCAGCAACTAAAATTGCAATTACAGCAGCAATACGAGCGCTAAATAGCTCTGCTTTATCGCTCATTTTTGATTTGCCTGTAACAGGGTCTTTCATAAGCACATTTCCTAGAAGGTCATGTGAAATTGAAGTCGATATAACAAGTAGTAGACCAGCTGCAGTTGAAAGTGCTGCTGCAAGACCACCAGCTGCGATAATCGCTATAACCCAATTAGGAAGTCCAGCAATCTCTGGGTTTGCTAGAACGATAATATCACGGTCAATATAAAGTTCATTAATAATCTTACCATTTGCTCTCATCTCTTCAGCAGTTGCTGTATGAGTAGGCATAGAGTTTTTAGTTAAACGCTCTCCATTTGCTCCTCTTTTATCGCCGTCATATGCAGGTTTACCTTTTCCTTCAAAAGCTTTTCCTGAAGCAAATTGTATTTTACCATCGCCATTTCTATCAGTCCAACCAATTAGTCCTGATGATTCCCAGTTTTTAAACCATGTTCCATCATTTCCAGCAATTTGTCCATCAACATACTTTGCATAATCTACATTTTGTAGGTTTTTGATAAGATTAAGTCTTGCAAAACTAGCAACTGCAGGAATTTGTGTATAAAGTATAGCAATAAATACTAAAGCCCAACCAGCAGAGATACGAGCACCCTTAACTGTTGGAGTTGTAAAAAATCTAACTATAACGTGAGGAAGACCGGCAGTACCAAGCATAAGAGCTGTTGTAAGCATAAATACATTCCAAGTACCAGCATGACTAGCAGTATACATGCCAAAACCAAGGTCTGTCATAGATGTATCAAGTGCATGAAGTAGATATGTTCCACTTTCAATCATCTTAATACCATCATCAAATTGAAATGGAATACTTCCACCAAATCCGATTTGCGGTAAAAATGTTTCTGTTACTTGAAGTGACAAGAAGATTGCAGGAACAGTAAATGCAAAAATCATAACACAGTATTGAGCAACCTGAGTATATGTAACACCTTTCATACCACCAAGAACAGCGTATATGAAAACAATACCCATACCGATATAGATACCCATGTTAACGTCAACTTGTAGGAATCTACTAAAAACAATACCAACACCTCTCATCTGACCAGCAACATATGTAAACGAAATAAAGATTACACATATAACCGCAACAGTACGAGCGAAGTCTGAGTAGTATCTGTCACCAACAAAGTCAGGAACAGTAAACTTACCAAATTTTCTCAAATATGGTGCTAAAAGCATTGCAAGTAGTACATAACCACCTGTCCAACCCATCAAGTAAGCACCACCATCACTACCTTTTAGTGATACGATACCAGCAAGTGAGATAAAAGAAGCAGCACTCATCCAGTCTGCACCAGTGGCCATACCGTTTAGTACAGGATGAACTCCTCCACCTGCAACGTAAAACTCTTTAGTAGATCCAGCTCTTGCCCAAATAGCAATACCGATATAAAGAGCGAACGATAGACCAACAAATAGATAAATTAAACTTTGTAATTCCATTTTATTCCCCTTTATTCGTGAATGTCGT
Organism: uncultured Sulfurospirillum sp.; assembly: GCA_964537565.1. GTDB lineage: Bacteria > Campylobacterota > Campylobacteria > Campylobacterales > Sulfurospirillaceae > Sulfurospirillum_A. Next base: position 10,624 of record CAZIAJ010000021.1, on the reverse strand, counting down.
ATTTTTCTTCAAGTGCTTCCATCTTTTTTGCATAAACAAAAATAAGAACCAAGAAAACATATATAGCACCTTGTTGTGCAAACCAAAATCCTAGTTTGAATCCTCCAAACGTAATAGCGTTTAACTCATCTATAAAGATAATTCCACAGCCATAGGACACGACAAACCAAACAACTAATAGTTTAAGAATAAGTGATATATTCTCTTTCCAATAAGCTTCTGCAGCTTCCTTGTTCATAGGGTCTCCTTAAGTAGATTTTAAATGTCAATGTAACTTAACATTTTTTCAAGCTTAATAATAGAATTTCAAAATAGCATTAGCATAGCAAAGTAGATTTTTTTTAAAAAAGTTGTAAAAAAAGCTATAAATGTGTAATTCTGAAACATATATATAATTTATTGTGTTTCAATAATACACAATTATAATTTATGCTAAAATAATAAAAAAAATTTAGAAAATTAGGAAAATAGATGAACAGTATTATTGAAAACTTTTTAGCAGAGGTAAATTCACTACATCAATTAAAAGCTGAAAATTTACCAGATAATGTATTGCAAGAGATGGCTAAGATGGAATCTAATGAGTTATATAAGTTATGTACCCAACTTATAGTTTTACAGCATAATGTTCCAAGTGAAGATAAAATGATAACTATGAGTGAAGATGAAATACTTTCTCTTGTAGATGAGTATGGAAAAGCTCTGTTAAAACGTTTCAGAAGGTAGATAGTTTGTTGTTATAAGGTTTGCAAGGCTATTAGCCAGTATCTTATAACCTTCTTCATTTGGATGAATTTGGTCTATTTTTAAGTAGCTATCACTTAAAATTTTTTCCAATGAGTTATCATCTAGTGGTACATTGAGTTCTGTTGCAATTTCATAATAGATTTGTTCAGTTGAAAGAGTTAAAACTTCTATAGTAGGAACACCAACAAGAACAACAAATATATTTTTTTCACGTGCAAGTTTTATCATTTGTTTTATATTTTTTTTTGCTTTAAATAGACTTTTACGTCTGATAATATCATTACCGCCATGACAAATGATAAGAATTTGTGGTTTATATTTTTCAAGTACTTTGGGAAGTCGTTTTAATCCTTCACTGGTTACTTCTCCATTTACTCCAGCATTTATAACATCTGTTTGTAAAAGTAGTGAAAGTTGAGATGGATAGTTTTTATTTTTATCCACTCTGTAACCATAAGTAATACTATCTCCAAATGCTACTATTTTTGTATCTATTGGTAACATAATTGCTCCATCGAACTCTTCACTAGAGTTATCAAAAAAATTTAAAATGACAATTGCAATAATTGCTAAAAAGATTAATTTTACTATGCTCATATTACTTATCCTAAATTAGATTAATGTACAGTAGGTATACTATTATAGCAGATTATGGTACTATTCGAGAAAAAAGAGAAAAGTTGTTTAGAAAAGATATAGATTTTATTGCTATTGGGGCACTCTGTATGGCTATGCTTGTTTGGGCAAGTTCATTTATAGCTATGAAGTCTGCTATTGGACCAATTGGGCCTATGACTGTTATGTTCGGGCGTATGTTTATTGCTAGCTTGTGTTTTTTGTATTTTATAAAAAGCTTTTTAAAGTTAAATTTTTCACCTGAAGATATTAAATATATAAGCTTAATGGTTTTGTTTGAGCCTTGTTTATACTTTATGTTTGAGTCATATGCTCTAAAGTATACAAGTGCAGGGCAAGCAGGTATGATAACATCTATGATGCCTCTTATTACTGCTATTGGAGCAGGGATTGTATTAAATGAGATTATAACAAAAAAAGTTATAATTGGTTCACTTCTTGCTGTAAGTGGTGCTATATGGCTTAGTATTAGTGCCGGAGATACACAACATGCAAGTAATCCTCTCTTAGGTAATACTTTAGAGTTTTTTGCTATGGTTGTGGCAGCTGGATATGCTATATCTATACGACATCTTAGTTCAAAATTTTCTGCAATATTTCTTACTGCTATTCAAGCTTTTGCAGGTATGATTTTCTTTTTACCATTTGCTTTATGGGAGTACAATGTAACTACTATGAAAATAACATCTGATGCACTTTTATGGACTCTTTATCTTGGAGTTATTGTAACTATTGGTGGATATGGGCTTTTCAACTTTGCACTTGGACGTATGGAGGCAAGTAAAGCATCAATATATATAAACTTAATTCCTGTTTTTGCAGTTATACTAGCATATTTTATTTTAGATGAAGAACTTACTTACTCTGGCTTGGTAGCTAGTGTTATTATTCTTAGTGGAGTAGTAATCTCTCAGTTACCAACTGAGAGACTAAAAAGGATTAGACAAAGAGTACGCAAGCGTTAGTAGGACCATGCGCACCTATAACTAAAGACTGCTCAATGTCAGCAGTCTTTGATGGGCCACTTATAAAAGTTCCATATCCTTTTTGATTAAAGTCTATTTTTTCATAAGCTTCATGCATGGTATCTACTATATTGTCTTTAATTACAATGATAAGAAGTTGAGTTGCTAAAAAGTATAAAGCTCGATGACGATTGTCTGGATTTTTTACCCATACTGCACCATTTTCAGCTACTGCAAATTCTGCTTTTATGACAGCTAAGTCTACATTATTTAAAGGATGAGGAGTATTTGATTTGTTTGCATCTTTTGTACTAAGAGTAAATTCTTTACATGTAGAGACAATTACACTTACTTCTTTATAGTTTTTTGCTACAAATTCATCTACACTTTCATCTTTTAACCAAACAGCATTTCCACCCACACTCGCTAGTGAAGTTGTAAATTTTTCATTTTTATCTTCATACTTTACATGTAAGATATCTGTTTGTGGTAAATCTATAGTAGAAGAGGGTACGTTTTTTTTGATGTTATTTAAAATTGCTTCACGTGATGACATTACTTTTTTCCCTCTCTTTGTTTGTATAACTCTTTAAAACTGTTTTTTGGAAACTTTGGAAGTTCTCTTTTTTTACCCCATACATTGGCTTTTGAGTAAAGTATGCTTCTTGGAAGTTTTGGTACTATTTTTCTAGCCATCAATCCAGTAAAATCAAGTAAAGCTGGGTGCTTCATAACCCAAGTAGCCACTTTTAAGATAGTATGTTTTTTAGTACCTAAAAGTCCAGCAGCAACAACACTTTGTCTATGTTTGTATAGTTGATTGTGTAGTTTTATTTTTGATGGGCATACGTTAGAACAAGATGCACAAAGAGTACATGCAAAAGGGAGAGTTTTGTTTGTCCTTAAATCTTTGCTTGCTCCAAGAGTTGAGCCAATTGGTCCAGGTATAGTATAACCGTAACTATGTCCACCACTACGTCTGTATACAGGACAAGTATTTATACAAGCTCCACAGCGTATACAGTGAAGTGATTGTTTAAAATCATCATTTGCGATGATATCACTTCTGCCATTGTCAACTATAATGATGTGCATCTCTCCACCCTCAATAGGTGCGTGAAAATGTGAAGTGTAAGAAGTGATAGGTTGGCCTGTTGCACTTCTTGCAAGTAGTCGTGTAAAAATACAGAGGTCCTTTAGTCTAGGTATGATTTTCTCAATTCCCATACTTGCAATGTGAAGTTTAGGTAGGCTTGCACCTAAATCTGCATTTCCTTCATTTGTACATACTACAATACCACCAGTCTCAGCAATACCAAAATTTACACCAGTCAATGAAGCTTCTGCATTTAAGAATTTCTCTCTTAAATGTTTTCTTGCTGCTCTTGTTAAGTAAGTTGGATTACAGTTATCTTTTTCTGTCTTTAAAAACTTTTCAAATGTCTTACCAACATCCTCTTTTTTAAGATGAATAGCAGGAAGAACTATATGGGATGGAGCCTCTTTACGTAGTTGTACTATGCGTTCACCAAGGTCGGTATCGACTACTTCTATACCATTATCTTCTAAAAATGGGTTGAGATGACACTCTTCTGTAAGCATTGATTTGCTTTTTACTAGTTTTTTTGCACCTCGAGCTAAAAGAAGTTTTAGAACTATCTCATTATGTTCTTTAGCATCTTTTGCCCAATGAACATGAATACCTTTTTCTTTTGCATTTTTTTCAAATTCTTCAAGATAGTGGTCTAATTTGTCTATGGTGTGAGTTTTTATCTCACTTGCCACTCTTCTAAGCTCTTCCCACTCATTTAATCCATGAGCTGCAATATCTCTTTTTTCTCGTACAAACCATAAAGCTTTATCATGCCAGTGCATTCTCTTATAGTTGGCTATAAACTCTGCCGCTTTTTCAGGATGTCCCATTACAATTCTCCTGCAAGTATTTGAGCAATGTGCATTGTTTTGATAGGTAGTTCTTCACGGTCAATAATCCCTTGCATATGCATAAGACATGACATATCGATACCTGTCATCACTTCTGCACCTGCACTTAAGTGGTCATTTACTCTATCAATTCCCATTGCAGCACTCATTGCATCTTCACTAACACAAAAAGTTCCACCAAATCCACAACACTCGTCATTTCTTTTAAGTGTTACAAACTCTATATCATCTACTAGTCCAAGTATCTTTTGTATCTTTGAAAATGCTGGAAGATTTCTCTCACTCATGCTAGCCATACCAAGTTCACGGTGACCATGACAGGAGTTGTGTATGCCTACTTTATAAGGAAAACTGGCATTCATATTAGTTGGTTTTATCACATCATGAAGAAACTCAACTAACTCATAAGTATGAGTTTTTAGGTATTCAAATCCTTCTTTGCCTTCTAAAAACTGAGCATAATTTTCTCTAACCATTGCTACACAGCTTCCACTAGGAGCGACAATGTAATCATAATCTTTAAATATTTTTAAAAATCTATGAGCAAGTTCTCCTGCTTCATGAGCACAGCCAGTATTTGCCATAGGCTGACCACAGCAAGTCTGATTTGTTGGGTATTCTACATTAAGTCCAAGATTTTCCAATACTCTTAAAGTTGCCATAGAGGCTTCTGGATAGAGTTCATTCATAAAGCATGGTATAAAAAGTCCTATTTTCATTGTTTTTCCCTATGTAAAAAGTGCATTTAAAATATACTCTATAATGAGTACACCAATAGTTAATGATAGTACAATTGCTAAAAATCTAATAATTTTCACTTATCTCTCGCTTAGTGCTAGTTTGATTGCAAGCCCTGCAAAAACAGTTCCTGCTATTTTATTTAAAATATTTTCTGCATTTTTTGAACGATTAAACCAATTTCCTAGTTTCCCAGCAACTAAAGCTATAGAGCTAAAAACAACTAAAGCACAAAGCATAAAAATAGCTCCTAAAATAAATATTTGTATAGTAATATTGCCACTTTGTGGATTTGTAAACTGAGGTAAAAAAGCTAAGAAAAATATAGATACTTTAGGATTAGTAATATTCATAATCACTCCTCGTTTATATAGTTTAAAATAGGATAGGCTACTTTGTTTAGTATCTAGTTTAGTTTTTGAATTTGATTTAAAAGATAGATAAGCAAGATATAGAAGATAAGTCGCACCTATAAATTTTAGTATATTAAAAGCAGTAATAGAAGTTTGAAAAACCGCAGCAATACCAAGTGCAACAGCGGTTGTATGAAAAACAAGTCCACTACATAGTCCTAAAGTTATAAGTATCCCATCTTTAGCACCTTTACTCATAGATTGAGTTAGGACAAATATATTATCAGGTCCAGGGGCAAGTGCAAGTAGTGAAGATGCAGTTATAAACAGTAGTATTGTCTCAAAATCAAGCATATTATTCCTTATAAATAAAAATGTATTATATCTCAATTTGAAATATTTTTCTTTTGTTTAACATTCTTTATGTATAATACATCAATATTAATAAAGAGAGATTTTATGAGTAGAATGACAAATGCAGAAGCACTTGATTTGATACAAAATTCAGATTTACATGAACTTGGACGCATGGCTAGTGAAAAAAAACTAGAACTTCATCCTAAAAAAGTAACCACCTTTGTAGTAGATAGAAACATAAACTATACCAACGTATGTTGGGTGGATTGTAAATTTTGTGCTTTTTATCGACATGCAAAAGAAGAAGATGCTTATGTGCTTAGTTATGAGCATATAGGAAGCAAAATAGAGGAGCTTATAGCCATAGGTGGAACTCAAATACTTTTTCAAGGTGGAGTTCATCCAAAACTTAAGATAGAGTGGTACGAGGAGTTAGTAGAGTGGATTGCTAAAAACTATCCTAGTATTGATATACATGGTTTTTCTGCTATTGAGATTGACTATATTGCTAAGATTTCAAAGATAAGTTATAAAGAAGTTTTACAAAGACTTCAAGCAAAAGGTATGTTTTCGATTCCTGGAGCTGGAGCGGAGATACTTAGCGATAGGGTTCGTGATATTATAGCACCTAAAAAACTTAGTTCAAAAGAGTGGATAGAAGTTCATCGTCAAGCTCATAAAATTGGTATGAAGAGTACAGCAACTATGATGTTTGGTACAGTTGAAACTGACGAAGAGATAATCGAGCATTGGAAACTTATAAGAGATTTACAAGATGAAACAAGTGGTTTTAGAGCTTATATAATGTGGAGTTTTCAATCTTCTTTTACAGAATTGATTAAAGAGATTCCAGATTTGAAAAAACAGTCATCAAATCGCTACTTGAGACTTTTAGCAGTTAGTCGTTTATATCTTGATAACTTTAAAAATATACAATCATCTTGGGTAACTCAAGGAAGCTATGTTGGACAGTTAGCTCTAAAATTTGGAGCAAATGATCTTGGTAGTACTATGATGGAAGAAAATGTAGTCTCAGCAGCAGGTGTAACAAATGAGATGAATCAAGAGGAGATGATAAAGCTTATAAAAGATATAGGTGAGTATCCAGCAAAGCGTGATACAGCTTATAATATTTTGGAGAGGTTTTAATGAAGTATTTAATAACAATAATGATATTTTTGCAAGGAGCATTAGTGAGTGGAATAGTAGATAAAGTTAATATAAAAGGCATTGAAGTACCTATTGTATATGAGCAAAATAGTGCTTTGCCTATAGTCTCTTTGCAGTTAGTTATTACTAATGCAGGAAGTCTTCAAGATAAAGATAAGTATGGCGTTGTAAGATTTACAGCAAGTATGCTTGGAGAAGGAACAAAACAAAAAGGTGCTATTGTATTTGCTGATGAGTTAGAAAGTCGTGCAGTGAATCTAAATGCTCATGCAGGGGCTGAAACTTTTGTATTTGAGCTATCGTCTTTAAAAGAGCAGTTTGATTTTGGTCTTTCTATGCTAAAAGAGTTATTAGAAGACCCCAATTTTACTGATAGTAGTTTTGACAAGACTCAACAGCTTACTCTTGGTGGGTTATCTTCTAAAAAAAGTGATTTTGATTATATTGCAAATCTAAATTTAAAAAAGATTATTTTTAAAGGCACACCATTAGAACACTCTTTCAGTGGAAATGAAAAAAGTATAAAAAACTTAAAACTTAAAGATGTAAAAGAGTTTTATGAGAGTCATATAGACCTTAGTAATATGATAGTTGTTATTGGTGGTGATGTTAGTATAGATGAAGCAAAATCTTATCTTAACGAGCTTTTAAAAAATGTACAAGTTGGAGAGAAAAGAGTGTTAAAGCATTATAAAGTAAATGCACAAACACAAGAAAAAATAGTAGTAAAAGATACTAAACAAGCTTATATTTATTTTGGAGCACCATATAATTTACAAAGTGATAGTAAAGAGATTTATAAATCAAGAGTAGCTAGTTTTATCTTGGGTGCAAGTGGTTTTGGTAGTCGTCTAATGGAAGAGATAAGAGTAAAAAGAGGACTCGCTTATAGTGCTTATGCAAGAACAAGTATAAACCGTTCAAACTCTTACTTTTCTGGACATCTTCAAACAAAAAATGAGAATTTAGAAGAGGCTAGAGAGTTAGTAAAATCTGAAATAAAAAGATTTGTGAAGAGTGGTGTTACAAAAGAAGAGCTTGAGCAAGCTAAGAGATTTCTTCTTGGAAGTGAGCCTTTGAGAAATGAAACTCTTTCACAAAGATTAAGTAGTGCATTTACGGAGTATTATCGTGGATTTAGATTGGGACATTCTAAAGCTGAGTTACAGAAGATAGAAGCACTCAAATTGGAAGACTTAAATGCGTTTATAAAACAACACGATGAGATAAACAATCTAAGTTTTTCTATTGTAACAGATGCAAAAAAATAGTGATAAATTAAAAAAACTAGGGGTAAGTAATCCGCTGGATTTGGCACTGCTTATCCCAAAATCTTTTGAAAATACATATATAAATCAAACTCCCATATTAAATGAAATAAATACTATACAAGTAAATGTTATTCGATCTAATTTATCAAGAGTTTTAAGTTTAAGACTTTTTTGTAAAACTTGGGATGAAGAGATAGGTGGAGTAATTTTTAATCCAAGAGCTTATCATAGAGGACTTTTTAAAGTAGGGGAGAGTTTATATATAAGAGGGAAAATAGAGTGGCAAGCTGGAAAGCTCTCTATAGTACAGCCTATGGTGGTGACACAGATAAATAAAATAGTTCCAAAGTATAAAACAGTTTTACAAAATAGAACGATGATAGCACTAATAAATCAGTATCTTACATATGAATCTTTAAAAAATGAGGGATTGAGTGATGAAGAGGTAGATATAGTTTTACAACTTCATACGAATAAAACTATAGATGAAAAATCTTTATATGTTATGAAGTTTATAGAAATATATAACTACATTAGAAGATTAAGTAAAAAAAAGATAGATTTTGAGCCTAAAAATAGATTGAGTTCAGATGAGAGCGACTTTGTGAAGTCATTGCCATTTGAACTTACAGATGACCAAAAAGATGCAATAAGAGATATAAAAAAAGATTTTAATTCAAATAAATCTGCAAGACGAATTGTAATGGGTGATGTTGGAAGTGGGAAAACTATGGTGATCTTAGCTTCAGTTATGATGTCTTTTCCCAAGCGAGCTGTTTTGATGGCACCTACGACCATACTTGCAAATCAGCTTTTTGAAGAGGCTAAAAAGTTTTTACCTCTACATGTAAGGAGTACTTTGGTGGTAAGCGCAACTTCCAAAAAAGATGATTTGAAACAGTATGATTTTATAATAGGAACTCATGCTTTGCTACATAGAAAACTTCCTGAGTTTGATTTAGTTATGGTTGATGAACAACATAGGTTTGGCACGAAACAAAGAGAACTCATAAATCAGTTATCTATAAAAGATGGTAAGCACCCTCACTTTTTACAATTTTCTGCTACTCCAATCCCAAGAACTATGAGTATGATTCAGTCTTCTTTAGTGGATTTCTCTTTTATTAGGCAGACACCTTTTAAAAAAGATATTGATACAAAAATTATAAGAAAATCAGACTTTAAAAACTTGACACAGCATATAAAGAAAGAGATAAAAGAGGGCAGACAAGTTATTGTGATATATCCATTGGTAGAAGAGAGTGAGACTATAGAGTATCAGTCAATAGAAGAGGCTAGAGGGTATTGGGAAAAAAATTATAAAAATGTTTTTGTAACTTTTGGAGCCGATAAAAATAAAGAGGAAGTTTTGGGGAGTTTTAGAGATAAAGGAAGCATATTAATTGCTACAACATTAGTTGAAGTAGGAATTTCACTACCTAAGCTATCTACTATAGTTATTGTAGGTGCAGAAAGACTTGGACTAGCAACTTTACATCAGTTAAGAGGAAGAGTGAGTAGAACGGGAATAAAAGGGTATTGCTTTTTATATACAAATCAAAACAAATCAGATAGGCTAAGTGAGTTTTCAAATACAAATAATGGTTTTGATATTGCTGAGCTTGACTTAAAGTATAGAAAAGGTGGTGATGTTTTGGGTGGTCTTAGACAGAGCGGTCAAAAGTTTGAGTTTTATGATATGGAAGAGGATATTTTAGTTGAGGCCAAGAAGAGGTTAGGGAAGCTTTAGTAGCTTCCCTATAGATATATTAGTAAAGACCGTATTTGTTATCTGCTCTTTTATATATAGTACGCATTTTGTCGTCCATATCCATAAAAACAAAAAACTGTTTTCCACTCTCTTTGAGTTCATTTAACGCTTCTTCAATTTCAATAGGTTTATAGCTATCTAATCTTGTTGGGATAATTTCATCAGCATCATCAGAAGTTTCAGTTTCTACTTCTAGTTCCTCTTTTACTTTATAATTTGTGATTTTATCATGATGACGTCTAAGAACTTTTTTTGCTCTCTCTATTGCTAAATCTATTGCAGCATAAAGATCTTTATCTTTTTGTTTGATTACTACAGTGTTCATATGAGCAAGGTTGATAGCAAATTCTGCACTAAAACCTTTTTTACCATTTTTTTCATCTGCTGAAAGCACAACTCTAGTTGAAATTATGTCTAAATTATACTTAGTTAATGAATCTTTGCCACTCTCTACATGAGCTTTAATTGCGTCAGTTAATTCTAACTGCTTTCCTACGATACTTAAATTCATCTTATCTCCTTTGTATCCCTAAACATAGGGGTTTATAGAGAAAGTATAACCTAATATTGCTTAAATAAAAAGGTTAAGTAACATAAAAATAAAAAATACCATTTATTGTTATTGTTATGGTATAATAATCTGTTGTTCTAGCGTAATTATGGTTTTTGGAT
>CAZIAJ010000020.1:0-15283 GCA_964537565.1 uncultured Sulfurospirillum sp. | reverse complement strand
AAGTTGTATTAATAAAGATTAGAGATGTTAAAGACCATATTATACTCTAAAAAATAAAAATGTTGCGGACAATCTAACTAAAGTTGCTTCATCACTTCAAGACGCAACTATCGATTTGCAGCAGGAGATTGATGTATTTAAGATATAACCTTTATAAAATGTGTTAGAATATGAATTCTAACACATTTATTTGACAAAGGGGCTTTTTTTTGATAAACTTTCGTTTCTTTTTAACCTGCGGGAATAGCTCAGCGGTAGAGCACGACCTTGCCAAGGTCGGGGTCGCGAGTTCGAACCTCGTTTCCCGCTCCACTATTTTTTTATTATTGATTTCTACTCTTACTTTTGCTAATATAAACGAAAGTATTGCTGAGGCAGTGCTAATAGAATTTGAAAAACAGTATCCTTGTATTGATAGTGATTTACCAGAGATTCATTCTACATCACCACTTCCATTAGATTTTAAAGATTATAAGCTCATAAAAGTGATACTAAGACCTAATGTTTTTAGAAAAAGGATAGGCTCATTTAAAGCAATTTTCAAAACTCCAAAAAAAGAAAAGAGTCTTTATTTTAAATTCAATATAGATGCAAATATAGATATATTTAAAGCTAAACATAAATTATATAACGATAAGATTCTATCCGATAATGATTATGAAAAAGTATCTGTTAAGATAGATAAACTTCCTTCAAAAGTTATTACATGTAGTATGCCTAAAAAATTGATGACAAAAAATTATGTTAGTGCTAATTCTATTTTAACAATGAATAGATTTGAATATAAAAAAGACCTATTAAGAGGTGATAAAGTTAGAAGTTATATAAGAGATGGTATGCTTGTGATAGAGACTGAAGCAACGCTAATTTCAGATGGTGATATTGGTGAGGTTGTTAAAATAAAAGTAGATAATGGAAAAGTTTTTAAAGCTAAACTCATTTCAAAACATCAAGCAATTATATTAGAATAAAAAATTTTGTAAAAGAAATTTTCAAGAAGGCTTTAGCTCTTGAAAAGGAGATATAAAATAGTGAAAAGATTGATTATAGGTATTAGTGGTGCAAGTGGAGTAAATCTTGCTAATAGATTTATAGAAAAGCTACCACAAGATATTGAAACATATATCATTGCATCTGATAATGCAAAAACAGTTTTGCAAAAAGAACAAAATCAAACTATATTAAATGATAAAGATATAGGAGCTATTACAGCTTCTGGATCATTTAAAAATGATGGTATGGTTGTTATACCTTGTAGTATGAATACCTTAGCAAAAATAAGCTGTGGTATCGCAGATAACCTCTTAACAAGAACTGCATCAGTTATGTTAAAAGAAAATCGCCCTCTTCTTCTAGCCCCTAGAGAGATGCCATTTTCATCTATAGCATTGGAAAATATGCTTAAACTTTCTCGTTTAGGAGTTATAATAGCTCCACCTGTTAGTGCATACTATGCTGGAGTAAAAACTCTTGATGAAATGGAAGATTTTTTTATAGGAAAATGGTTTGATTTATTAGGAATACAACACAATTTATTTAAAAGGTGGAATGGATGAGCAAAAAAGTTGCAATATATCCAGGGACTTTTGACCCTATTACAAATGGACATTTAGATATTATCAAAAGAGCGTCTACAATTTTTGAGAAAGTTTATATTGGTATTGCTCCATCTGAAAGTAAACAACCAATGTTTGATTTAATTAGTAGAGTTGAGATGGTAGAATTAGCTACAAAAGATGTTTCAAATATAGAAGTGATTTCATTTACAGGACTTTTAGTCAATTGTTGCCAAGAAATTGGAGCAAAAACTATAGTGAGAGGACTCAGAGCTGTAAGTGACTTTGAGTATGAACTCCAAATTGGTTATGCAAATGCGTCACTAGATAAAGAGATAGATACTGTATATCTTATGCCAAGTTTAGAGAGTGCTTTTATAAGCTCAACAGTTGTAAGAGACATACTAAAACACAATGGTAATGTAAATCATTTAATACCAAAAGAGATAGAAAAAAATGTACATAATATTTGAAGGAGTTGATACTTGTGGAAAAAGTACACAAGTAGAACTTTTTGCTAAAAAACATAAAAATATAGTTACTACAAAAGAACCAGGTGGGACTAAAGTAGGACAAAAATTTAGAAAAATTCTTTTAGAAAGTGATGAAAAGCTTAGCCCAAATGCTGAGCTACTTCTTTTTTTAGCTGATCGTGCTGAACACTATGAAAAAGTCATAAAACCAGTTTTAAAAGAGAGTTATATAATAAGTGATAGAGGTCTAATCTCTGGTATAGCCTATGCTTTAGCAAATTATCCAAAACTTAATCGTGATTTTTTATTACAATTAAATAAATTTGCACTTAATGGAAATCTACCTGATAAAGTTGTATTATTTAAAACTAACTATGACCTTATCATAAAAAGATTAGGCAACAAAACAAAAGATACTATTGAAAAAAGAGGTATTGATTACCTTTTAAAAGTGCAGGAGTTAATGAAAGAGACTTTAGAGACTCTACATATTGATTACATAGAAGTTAACTCAGCAGATACAATAGAAAAAATATATAAACAAATAGAGGAATACTTATATGATTAATCCACTTAGAGGAATGAAAGACACCATTGGTGAGTTTAGTGACAAATATACATATTTTATAGAAAACTGTTCACGTATTGCAAAGAACTATGGTTTTAATTTTATAGAGACTCCTATACTAGAAGAGACAGCACTTTTTAAAAGAAGTGTTGGTGAAAGTAGTGATATCGTTGGAAAAGAGATGTATCAGTTTATAGATAAAGGTAAAAACGATGTCTGTATGCGTCCTGAAGGAACAGCAGGAGTTGTTAGAGCATTTATAAGTGCAAAATATGATAGAGCAGGTGGAGTAAAAAGGTGGTTTTACCATGGACCAATGTTTAGATACGAAAGACCACAAAAAGGTAGACTTAGAGAGTTTCATCAATTTGGAGTAGAGACTTTTGGAGTACAAAGTGTAAAAGAAGATGCGACTATAATTCTCATGCTTAAAGATATGTTTGACTTTTTTGGTATAAAGTATCGCTTACAAATTAACTCTTTAGGATGTCAAGAGTGTATGCCTCCATATAAAGAAAATTTGGTAAGTTTTTTAAATCAGACAGATGGTTTATGCGAGGATTGTGAAAGAAGAAAGATTACAAATCCCATTAGAGTACTTGATTGTAAAAATGATAATTGTCATAAGCTATTAGAAAATGCCCCGATGCTTTTAGAAAACCTATGCTCTACATGTGAAGATGATTTTAATGAATTAATATCTATTTTAGATGATTTTGGAGTAGAGTATGAAGTTGATACAAAACTTGTTCGAGGACTTGACTACTATAATAAAACAGCATTTGAATTTGTGAGTGATGGCATAGGTGCACAAAATGCAATAGCTGGGGGAGGACGTTATGATAGACTAGTAGAATTTTTAGATGGTCGCCCAACAGCTGGTGTTGGTTTTGCTATGGGTATTGAGAGACTTATGGATTTAATCGTTATGCCAAAAATCAAAAAAGAGGGTTATTATATAGGTGCTATGAGTAATAGTGCTATTCAAAAAGTCATGAAATTAGTTATAAAAATGAGAAAAAATAATGTAGTTCATACAATATATACAAGTAAAAGTATAAAAGCTCATCTAAAAGCTGCAGACAAAGTTAATGCACAGTATTTTATCTGTATAGGAGATAATGAGCTTGAAAACAAAAATTATGTCATTAAAGATTTAGAAACAAAAGAAGAGAAAAGTATTGAATTACGGGATTGATACTTGGGCAAATGATAACTATTTTATTGAAAATGGACAAATCAAACTCAAAGCTTTAAATAAACCAGCCCTTATAGATATAGTTAAAAGCGTAAGAGAAAAAGGTCACACAGGACCTATTTTAATGAGATTTCCACACCTAATAGAGAAACAGATAAAACTAATATACAATTACTTTAGTGAAGCCATTAATGAGTTTGAATATAATGGAACTTTTCATGCTGTATATCCTCTTAAAGTTAACCAGTTTCCAAATTTTGTAAAAAACTTAGTTAAAATAGGTGAAAAATATAACTATGGACTTGAAGCAGGTAGTAAAGCCGAGCTTTTACTTGCAATGAGTTACAATAATACAGATGCACCCATAACTGTCAATGGTTTCAAAGATAAAGAGATGATATCTTTAGGTTTTATTGCAGCACAAATGGGATATGATATTACTCTCATTATAGAAGGATTAAATGAACTTAATAATATCATAAAAATTGCGAAAGAGCATATAGGAAAGCTTCCAAACATAGGGCTTAGGGTACGCCTTCACAGCTCAGGAAGTGGAATTTGGGCAAAAAGTGGAGGTATTAACTCAAAATTTGGTCTAACATCAACTGAACTTATAAATGCTGTAGAACTTTTAAAAGATAAACAACTTTTAAAAACTTTTAGAATGATTCATTTTCATATTGGCTCACAAATTACAGAAATTGCTCCAGTAAAAAAAGCACTTAGAGAAGTGGGTAATATCTATGCTGAACTTAAAAAAATGGGTGCAAAAAATCTTAACTCTATCAACTTAGGCGGTGGTTTAGCAGTTGAGTATTCACAATATAAAAACAATATACTAAGAAACTATACATTAAGCGAGTATGCAAATGATGTTGTCTATCTTATAAAAGAGATTGCCCTAAAAAAAGATGTAAAAGAGCCAAACATCTTTATAGAATCTGGTCGATTTATAGCTGCTCATCATGCTGTGTTAGTAGCTCCTGTATTAGAGCTTTTTTCAGGTGAATATACGGAATCAAAGTTAATTAAAAAAAATAATCCACCCTTAATTGAGGAATTATATGCTCTGTATGAGACTATTGATAAGAATAATGCTTTAGAATTTCTACATGATAGTATAGACCATATGGAGTCACTTTTAACACTCTTTGATTTAGGTTATATCGATCTTAAAGATAGGTCAAATACAGAGATTTTAGTCAATCTTATCATAAAAAAAGCCGTTATTTTACTAAAAGATAAACACTATAAAGAGTTACTATCTATCCAAGATAGAGTTCAAGAAAGATACTTAGTAAATTTCTCTATTTTTCAAAGTATGCCAGATTTTTGGGGGTTGAAACAACATTTTCCTGTTATGCCACTTGATAGACTTGATATTAAAGCTACACGTTCTGCTTCTATTTGGGATATCACTTGTGATAGTGATGGTGAGCTTAGTTTCAATCCTAAAAAACCTCTGTTTCTTCACGATGTAGATTTAGAAAAAGATGACTATTTTTTAGGATTTTTTTTAGTTGGAGCTTATCAAGAAGTTTTGGGAATGAAGCACAATCTTTTTACACACCCTACAGAGGTTACTATTAAACTTAATAAAAGTGATTTTGAGATAGAAAACTGTATAGAAGCACAATCTATTAATGATATTTTAGAAGATTTAGATTATGATAACAGTGAGATAATTAAAAACTTAAATAAGAAAATTGAAAATTCATCTTCATTAGATATTAATGAAAAAAGAACTATATTAAATAAGATAAATTCACTCTTAAATGACAACTGTTATTTAAAAAACGAGGAGTATAGATGAGCCATATATCTTTTTGGCAACAGATAAAAGAAGATTTTTCCCAACCAGTTAAAAATGATCCAGCTTTGAATTCAAAATTTGAACTACTTTTTAATTATCCAGGTGTTTGGGCATTAGTTAACTATAGATTTGCCCATAAACTATATATAAAAAACTTTAAACTAACGGCACGTATGATAATGGGTATTACACAGTTTGTAACAAATATTGACCTTCATCCCGCAGCTAAAATTGGTAGGCGAGTCTTTTTTGATCATGCTTTTGGTTTAGTTATTGGAGAGACTGCTATTGTAGGCGATGATGTACTTATATATCAAGGTGTAACTCTTGGTGGAGTTAATTTAAATAGAGGTATTAAAAGACATCCTACCGTACTTAATAGTGCTGTTATAGGTGCTGGAGCAAAGGTTCTTGGGGATATAACTATAGGAAATAATGCTAGAATAGGATCTAATTCAGTTGTTGTAAAAGATGTTCCAGATGACTCAACTGCAGTGGGAATCCCCGCTCGTGTTATCACTAAAGGAAGAGATAAAAGCCAAATGGCTCATAATAAAATTCCAGATATTAATAAAGAGCTTTTTGGTTATCTATTTAAAAGATTAGAAATACTTGAACATGCAATGGGAACATGTGATAAAGAGACATGTAACAAAGATATATTAGAAAAAGATATAGAATTAGAAAAAATTTATGAGTTATATATAAAAACTCTTAAAGATTAGGTATAATTAAAAATAACAAATAAACATAAGGATTATAGATATGATTTCAAAACGTATCGGTGTGCTTTCAGACTCTTTGACTATAGCCATAACAACTTTAGCCCGTGAATTAAAGGCAAGTGGAAAAGATATTTTAAGTTTTTCAGCAGGTGAACCAGACTTCGGAACACCACAAGTTATAAGACAAGCTGCGATTGATGCTATAAATGAAGGAAACTCTGGATACACTGCAGTTCCTGGTACTCCAGAAGTGTTAAAAGCAATCCAAGAAAAACTAAAAAGAGATAATGGTCTTGATTATGAAGTTGAAGATATTATCACAAATGTTGGAGCAAAACACTCATTGTTCAATCTTTTCCAAGCACTTATAAATGATGGCGATGAAGTTATAATTCCTGCACCTTACTGGGTAACATACCCTGAAATTGTAAAATATAGCGGTGGTATTCCTATTATAATTGAGACAAATGATAGTAGTGAGTTTAAAGTAACACCAGCTCAACTAAAAAATGCTATAACAGATAAAACAAAAGTTTTTATACTAAATACTCCTTCAAACCCTACTGGTTCAGTATATACTAAAGAAGATTTAGAAGGTTTGGCTGAAGTATTAAAAGGAACTGATATTTTAGTTTGTTCAGATGAAATGTATGAAAAAATTATGTACGATGGTTTAAAATTTATTTCTGTTGCTTCAATTAGTGAAGATATGTATAAAAGAACTATAACTATAAATGGCCTTAGTAAGTCTGTAGCTATGACTGGTTGGAGATTTGGTTATATGGCAACTCCTATAAAAGAGCTTAGTAGTGTTATCAAAAAACTTCAATCCCAAAGCACTTCAAATATAAACTCTATAACTCAAAAAGCTGCTATTCCAGCACTTTTAGGTAAAGCTGATGATGATATAGAGATGATGAGACAAGCTTTTGAAAAAAGAAGAGATATAGCTTTAAAAATGTTTAATGAAATAGATGGTTTAAGTGTTGTAAAACCAAGTGGCGCTTTTTACCTATATATTAATATTAAAAAAATTGATAATAATTCTGTAGAATTTTGTAAAAAACTTTTAGCAGATAAAGGTGTTGCTACTGTACCAGGCATTGGTTTTGGAACAGAGGGTTACTTTAGATTTTCATTCGCAACAGATGAAAAGAGTATTATTGATGGCATAGGACGAATTAAAGATTTTGTAAAGAATTATAAATAATAATCAGGAGAAGATAGGATGAATAAGTATACGATAGACTTAGCTAACACTTGCTTAGGATGTAAAAAACCATTATGTCAAACAGGATGTCCTGTTGGAACTCCAATAGAAGCAATGATAAGAATGTTTCTTTCAGGAGAAATTGCAGAAGCAGGAAAAATGCTTTTTGAAAATAATCCTCTCTCTGTTATCTGTTCTTTAGTATGCCCACATGAAAAACATTGTGAGGGACACTGCATATTAAACAAGAAAAAAACAGCTGTTAGTGTTGGAGCTATTGAGCACTATATATCTGATTTTTATATGAATTCTACAGAATTTGAAAAACCAAAATTCAATGGACACAATATTGCTATTGTTGGTAGTGGACCAGCTGGAATTGCCTTAGCATTTATACTAGCTGCAAAAGGTTATGGTATAACTATGTATGATGGACATAGTAAAATAGGTGGTGTTTTAAGATATGGTATTCCTGATTTTAGACTAGATAAAAGAGTTCTTGATAAACTTATAGACAGACTAAAACAGCTTGGGGTAAAAATCAGAAGAAATATCATGATTGGTAAACATATAACTATTGATGACCTATTTCGTGATGGATTTAAAGCTGTTTTCGTAAGTATTGGTGTAAATATACCTAAAAAACTTAACATTAAAGGTGAAAGCCTAGGACATGTTCATTTTGCTGTTAATTATCTAAAAGATCATACTGCTTATGATATAGGAAAAAGAGTTATAGTTTTAGGTGCTGGTAATGTTGCAATGGATGCTGCAAGAACTGCTATAAGAAGTGGTGCAAGAGAAGTTATAGTCATGTATAGAAAAGGTGAAGAGAATATGCCAGCAGAAAAACATGAAATTGAATGTGCAAAAATAGATGGAGTAAAGTTTGATTTTTATAAAGAGCCTATTGAAATGGTTGAAGATGGACTCATATATAGGAAAACTGATGAAGAAGGTGTTACTGGACATGAGAAAGCCGATGCCATTTTTGTATCTATTAGTCAAAATCCAAATGATATTTTAGTTAAAAATGCCAATATCGATGTTTGTGATAGAGGTTTTGTTAGTACAGATGAAACAGGAATGACATCAAGAGAAGGTGTATTTAGTGCTGGTGATATAGTTACCGGAGCTAGAACTGTTGTTGAAGCTGTTGCATTTTCTAAAAAAGTTGCTGTATCTATAGAAAATTATATTGATTCTTTAGAAAAATAAAATCTTACCTGCTACATGTAAAGTTTTACATGTAGCAGGTATATTACTACTTAGTTCCAAACTGTTTTTTTGCTTCTTGTAAAGACTCAATAAGTTGGTCCAAATTTTCGTAAGGTATATGAGCCTTCCAATCAGGATTTGAATCATCACCTTTTAAAGATATACCAATACTAACTACTGGAAAAGAACCTGTTCCATAAGGCTCTTCTAAATGTGAAACTGAAATTATACCTTTTTTTGTCTCTGCTAATGGAAATGTATTTAAAACTGTGTTTTTGCCACCCATATTTATATTCTCCTATATTTTTATTTGATTATTTAATACTTGTTATCTTTTAACACTAAAGTACTTTATCATTCTCAATTGAGTTTTAAGCCAATCTTTTTGTAACATCAATGGAAAACCACCATATATTTTTCCACCTTCTATAGACTTAGTTACGCCACTTCTAGCCGCGAGTTGTGCAAAATCACCAATGTGTAGGTGACCACCAGCTGCGGCTTGTCCACCCATAACAACATTACGTCCAAGTGTAGTCGAACCAGCAAGTCCCGATTGAGAAACCATTATACATGATTGTCCAAGCTCACAGTTATGTCCAATTTGTACTAGATTATCAATCTTAGTATTTTTACCAATACGAGTTGTCCCAAATACAGCTCTATCTACTGTTGTATTTGCTCCTATCTCTACATCATCTTCAAGAATTACCTTACCAGTATGGTATATTTTTACATGTTCACCTAAATCTGTATGAGCATAACCATAACCATCACTACCTATAATAGCTCCAGCTTGGATAAAACAGTTATCACCAATAATAGTATCATCATAAATAACAACATTTGGATATATTCTCGTATTTTTACCTATTTTTACATTAGAACCAATAACAGCACCAGCCATAATATAAGCACCCTCTTCTACTATACTACCATTACCTATAATAGCACTACTATCAACTACTGCATTTATATTTATCTTTTTTTTATCATTATTAAGAAAAGGGGTTTTAGCAAAATAACCACTCATCCTTGCCATATCTAAATATGGATTCTTACTAAAAATAGCATTACATGTAGAAGGTAAAAATTCTGCATACTCTTTTTTTACTATAACTGCACCTGCTTTTGTAGTTTTTAAATCTTCAAATAGCTTTTCATCATTATAAAAAGCTATTTGAAATTCGTTAGCATTTTTTAGAGTTTCAAAAGATAAAACTTCAAAGTTTTTCCCACTATAAGATATTTTTAACTCTTTTAAAATATCAACTATTTTCATTAAACATCCAGAGCAACAGATCCACCACGAACCATATCTGTTGGATTATATTTTTTAATTGCTTTTAAAAAGTTATCAATTCTTTTTGCATCATCTACAACCATAACTACAACAAAATTTTCACCACTACTTGCAATAGTCCCGTTATAAGCTTTTAACATTGCATCAAGTCCATTAAAATCTTCATTTAAAGGAATCTTTACTAAAGCCATCTCTTTTTCAACAAACTCTTCTGACTCTATAACTTTATATGTAGGTATAAGCTTATGAAGTTGTTTCACAATCTGTTCTAATACTCTTTGATTTCCACTAGTTACAATTGTAAGCCTTGAAAACTCTGTATTTGGAACAGGAGCAACTGTTAAACTATCTATATTATAACCACGACCAGCGAAAAGCCCTGAAATACGTGATAAAACAGCCTCTTCATTTATAACGATAACCGAAAGTACTCTTCTTACATTTTCCATTATCTACTCCTTGTACTCTAACATCATATTGTATAGTGTTCCACCAGCTGGCACCATTGGTAAAACATTTTCAAGTCTATCAACTTGCACATCTATAAAAGCAACTTTATCACTTTTTATTGCATCTTGTAGAGCTTTATCAAACTCATCTTTTGTTGATACTCTATAACCAACTCCACCAAAACTCTCTACAAGTTTTACAAAATCTGGTTGAACTTCTATATCTGTTGATGAGTATCTTTTATCATAGAAAAATGTTTGCCATTGACGAACCATACCCAAAAATTTGTTATTTAAAATTATATTGATAACAGGCATATTAAACTCAACTGCAGTCATCAGTTCTTGAACATTCATTAAAATTGAGCCATCACCAGTAAAGTTAATAGATATTTTCTCAGGATTTGCTTTTTTAACCCCCATTGCTGCAGGTAAACCAAAACCCATAGTTCCCAAACCACCACTTGTTACAAATTGGCGTGGAAAACTAAATGGATAAAATTGTGCAGTCCACATTTGATGTTGTCCAACATCCGTACTTATAAAAGCTTTGTCATCAAGAATTTCACCAACTCTTTCAATAACCCATTGTGGTTTTAAAACTTCTTCAGAATCTTCATACTTTAAAGGGTGTATTTCATTATATCTATTTAATAAATCTCTCCAACTTTTATATTTAGTAGAATCTATTTTCTCTTTTGCTAGTGGTATCATACCATCAACAACATTTTTTAAATCTCCTACTATTGGAAAATCTATATCAACAATTTTTCCTATACTACTTGGGTCAATATCAACGTGAATTATCTTTGCATGTTTCGCAAATTCACTAAGTTTCCCTGTAACTCTATCATCAAATCTTGGACCAAATGCTATCATTAGGTCAGCTTCACTCATAGCCATATTTGCACTATAACAACCATGCATTCCAAGCATACCTAAAAGAAGTGGATTTTCATTTCCCATTACTCCTCTTGCCATAAGAGTTTCAACCGCAGGAATACCTGTAATCTTAGCAAACTCCCTCACTGATTCACTTGCATTTGAGTTAATTGCACCACCACCAATGTAAAGAACTGGTCTTTTAGCATTTGCAATAGCCTCTACAGCTTTTTTTATCTGACGAACATTACCTTTATATGTAGGTTTATATGTTTGCATTTTTATAGTTTCTGGATATGTAAACTTTGCCATTTGAGCTGTAACATCTTTAGGTATATCTACATGAACAGGTCCGGGACGACCACTACGAGCAATATAAAATGCCTCTTTAAGTATACGTGCTAAATCTTTTGCATCTTTTACTAAATAGTTATGTTTTACACATGGTCGCGAAATTCCTACTGCATCTATCTCTTGAAATGCATCAGTTCCTATCATAGTGATTGGTACTTGACCGCTTATAACTACCATTGGAACTGAATCCATATATGCAGTTGCAAGTCCTGTCACAGCATTTGTAAATCCAGGTCCACTAGTAACAAATGCAACACCAACCTCACCACTACTTCTAGCGTATCCATCTGCTGCATGAATAGCAGCTTGTTCATGTTTTACTAAAATATGCTGGAAATGGTTTTGTTTATAAACTTCATCATAAACATTCATTATAGCACCACCAGGATAGCCAAAGACTACACTTACGTTCTCCTTTGCTAGTGCTTCAACAACCATCTGGGAACCGTTTAACTCCATGACTTCTCCTTTTAAAAATGTCATTAATTATAGCGAAAGAACATTAATATAAGATTTTTTAAATTCTAATTTTAAAAGCTAATATAAAGAATGTTGCTATATACAAATTATCCTTTGATTTTTCTAATCAATAAACCCAATAGTATTAAACATAAAGCTATCCAAGCATTTATATTTGGTAGTTCAGAGAAGAATACCCAAGCCCAAAATATTGCAAATATAGGGATGATATAGGAAACTTGTGACATAAATTGAATTCCAACTCTTTGTACTAATTTAACTCTAACTAAAGAAGCTATAGCTGTTGGAACAACGGCTAAATAAATAATAGTCAAAACAGATATACTGCTAAAATCTATACTACTAATGGCTCCCAATGATACAAAAGGTAGCATAACTAATGTTGCTGTTATAAACATTGAAGTTGAACAAATTACAACATTTATGCCTCTTAATTTTCTTATTAAAAGCCCTGCACTTATATAACCAAAAGTAGCAAGTAAAACTGCTAATTGTCCATAAATTGCATCTGTTTTTTGAGAGATTATATCATTACCTAAAAGTACAAGAACGCCTAAAAAACCAAGAACAACACCAATAAGTTTAAAAATAGTAAATTTTTCATCATTAGTTGTATAGTGGGATAAAATAAGTGCAATAAAAGGTCCAAAAGAGAGCATTATAGCAGCAGTTGAACTATTTATATACTGTTGTCCCCAACTTATAAGAAAAAAAGGAATTGCATTATTTAAAATTCCAGCAAGTATAAGTATAAACCAAGATTTTCTATCTCTTGGAAAAGAGTAATTTTTATAAAAAATAACAATCAGTAAAAATATGGCTGCTAAAGCTATCCTACCAAATGCAACTAAAAAAGGAGAAACTTCTTCAATAGCTATTTCGATGGCTAAAAAAGAGCTCCCCCAAATTGCTGAAAGTATAATAAGTTGTAAATAGTCTGCAACTCTTGGTTTACTTACAACTGTTATAGTGATACACCAGCAATTTTAAGTGCAGAATCTATATACATTTGTCTCATTTTTTTAAAAATAGGCCCTGGTTTACCATCACCAATAACTTTACCATCTATCTCTATAATAGGCAAAACAAATGTTGTAGCACTAGATAAAAAAGCTTCATCAGCTTCTAACGCTTCTTCTGGTGTAAAAAGACGCTCTTCTATTTTTATATTATGTTTTTTTGCAATTTCAATCAATAGCTTTCTTCTAATTCCTGGTAAAATTGAGTTGGAAAGAGGTCTAGTAATAATTACATTGTCTTTAACAATATAAGCAGATGAAGAAGTCCCCTCTGTTACAAACCCATCTTCTACCATCCAACCTTCATATGCCCCTTTTCTTTTAGCTTCCTCTTTTGCCATACATTGTCCAAGAAGTGCTATAGATTTTACATCTCTTCTCTTCCATCTTATATCTTCAACTGTTACAACTTTTATACCACTCTTTGCATAAGGATTATTTATAACCTCTTTTTTAAAGCCAAAAGCGGTACATGTAGTATCTGTATCTTCGGGATAAGAAAAATCACGAGGAGCAACTCCACGAGTCACTTGCATATATATGCCACCCTCTTTTATATCATTTCTTTTTACTAACTCATCTATCATCTTTAAAAAATCATTTTTACTCATAGGCCATTTTAAATCTAACTCTCGTAAACTTCTATCAAATCTTTCTAGAAAAGGTTCTTTATCTAAAACTGTATAATTAACAACTGGTACTACTTCATAAACACCATCACCAAACATATACCCTCTATCAAAAATAGAAACTTTTGCTTTATCTGCCTTTAGATACTCTCCATTTAAAAAAACAATGCCATTCATATATGCCTCCTAAGATAAAAGTAAATCTTACTCTTATTAAGATTTGAACTTCATTAGTTCATTATTTAATTTTTCACTCATACTATCTAATTTACCAGTTGCCACATTTACCTCTTGTATCGACTTTGTATTCTCTTCTGTTAATTTATTTGATTTTTCTATTTCATCTACTATATAATTTATTTTATCTGCTGTTACTATATAATCTTCAACTGATTTTCCTGCAGAATGAACAGCTGAATCTAAGACTAATACAACACTATTTATAGTATCTTGCAATTCAGTAGAAATTTGTGTTAAATTTTCAACCTTTTTTGAATTTTTATTGATTTCATCTGTACTTTCCATTACACTTTGAACTACTAGATTAGTTGTAGCATCTATCTCTCCAAGTGATTTTTGAGTACGTTCTGCCAATGCTCTTACCTCATCTGCAACAACTGCAAAACCACGGCCATGTTCACCTGCACGTGCAGCTTCTATAGCTGCATTTAACGCAAGTAAATTTGTCTGATCAGCAATATCTCTTATAACATCAAGGACATTTTTAACTTCATTTGCATTTTGTGATGCTTGTTCCAATTTTCCCTGAAGTGCTAATTCACTCTGCATTGTTTCAACCATAGCATTCTGCAAGGTATTTACTTTTTGAGTCATCTCTTCCATTTGAGCATTGGTTTGTGCCAATTCCTCTTGTGAATTTTTTGCTCCATTTACAGAAGCTTTTAACTCTTCACTAAGTTCTCTACCATTTTTTGCTGTCCTATTTACATAATATTTTTGTTTTTCAGAGTTTTCGCCTACATGTAAGGCAGTTGATGAGAGTTGACTTGCTATTGCTGAGTTTTCATTTGAAACTTCTTTTGAGTTATTGATTATAATTTGAAGTTTCTCTATAAATTTATTTGCATTGAGTGTAACATCGGCAAACTCTTTTTCTAAACCTTTTGCATCAAGTCTAGTCGACAAATCTGCTTCATTACTAGCAAGGTTTTCAAACCTTGAATTTAGTATATCAGTTGATTTTTTAACTGCACGTCCGAGTATAAGAGAAAATAAAACTGCCAAAATGATACTGATAAATGCCGATATCATAAAATCTTTTCTTGAATCTTCTATTAATGTAACTGTTTCCAATGTCTTGTTTTTAGTCATTTTTTCAGCCATTTTTCCTAATGCATCAAATGATTTTCTTAAGGTTTCATAATTCTTCATATATACGTTGTAAT
>CAZIAJ010000019.1:13814-15345 GCA_964537565.1 uncultured Sulfurospirillum sp. | reverse complement strand
GTTTTGCTCCTATACCTCTTTTGTAAGTTTCTAAAGCTATAGTAAACTCTTTTTGTTGTTGTTCTTTTGAAGATGTTAGTTTTTTTAAAATATAGTTTTTAAAGCGGTAAGTTTTACAAGAAAATCCTTGATTTTCTATAGGAATCAATCTTTGCACACAAGCTTTCCATCTGTAACTTTATAAACTCTATCTGCTATAAGTTTACAATCATTTAGTTCATGAGTAACCATAATTGTACACAACCCTCTTTTCTTAGAGATTTTTTTAACTAAATTTAGCATTTTTACTCTAGTTTCAAAATCAAGACCTGTAAAAGGCTCATCTAAAAGCAAGATTGGCTTATCTCTTAAAAGAGAACGAGCTAGTGCAACTCTTTGACTCTGTCCACCTGATAAAGTAGAAGCAAGTTTGTTTTCAAACTCCTCAAGTCCTACTTCATTTAAAATCTCTTTAGCCTTTAGTATCTCATTTGCTTTAGGTTTTAGTGAAGTGGTTATACCTAAAAGAACATTTTTTAAAACTGTAAGATGTTCAAAAGTATTATATTTTTGAAATAGGATAGTCAGAGGTCTTTTTTCTGCATCAAGCTTACTTATATCTGTGTTTTTAAATGTAATACTTCCATCTAAAGGAGGTAAAAAACCAGCTATTAAATCTAGTAGAGTAGACTTACCACTTCCACTTTCACCTACAATTCCTATGATTTCATTCTCTTTTATATGTAAAGAAAAATTGTATAGTGCTGTGTCATAAGTATATTTTAGATTATCTATTTGTAACATTTTTAAACACCTTTGGTAAAAATATAAAAACACTAAGTGTTAAAACAAGAAGTATCAAAGCTACTCCAGCACTATCTTTTGTTTGATATGAGCCCATAAGTTGGTATAAATACCAAGGTAAAGTTGTTATTTCATTACTTCCAAACAAAGCAACTACACCTAAATCTCCCAATGATAAACAAAAAGAGAGAGCAAAAACGTATGCAATTGATGATTTTAGATATGGCCATTCACAATATAACCATCTTTTACTTCCCTTTAGATCGATTGAAAATGAAAGTTTATCATATCTTAATGCTACTTTTTGCATGATTGGGTATATGATTGATAGTGCAAAAGGTAAGGACATTAGTATGTTTGCACAGAGTATAGCCCCTAGTGACCATAGTAAAAGAGGTGCTTGAAATTTTTGTGAAAGTAAGAAAAATCCTAAACCTAAGATAAGTGATGGAATTGCTAAGTATATGTTGCCTGAAAATGAGATTAGTATGTTTATAAAAGAGCTTAATTTTGTTTTTTTGACTCTATAATAAATGTTAAAATTTCTTCTAGCATCACTAATCAAAACGGCAAATATAACGGTAAAAATACTAGAAAAAATTGCAATAACTAAACTAGTTATAAGAGATTTTAAAAATAATCTATCACTCAGTATTTTTATAAAATTGGCTCCAAAACCATCAATAAAGATAGAGATAAGTGGTAAAATAAATAAAATAGTAAAGATTGATATAACTATAAGTTGAAA
>CAZIAJ010000019.1:0-13804 GCA_964537565.1 uncultured Sulfurospirillum sp. | reverse complement strand
TTGTTTTTATATTGGAGATTCCTATATTAAAATTTGAAGAAATAAAAACTAAAAACATCGTTATAGAAAGTTGAATTAGAGCAAGTTTGAGAGCTAAAGGTATATCAAAATCAAGTCTAACAGCTTCATAGATTGCAACTTCTAGTGTATTGTATGAGGGTGAGCCACCAAGAGTTAAAACAATTGCAAAAGAGGTAAAGCAAAGTAAAAATATAGTTGAAGAGATACTTTTTAATGATAGTTTTATAGCAGGAAACTCTATAAGCATAAATCTTCTATAAGTTGAAAAATTAAGGCTTTTAGCCAGTTTATATCTCTCTTTTGGAATGGATTCAAAGATATGAAGTAAGCTTCTAGCAGCAAAAGAGGCATTGAGATAGACATGAGCAATTAAGATACCTCCCAATCCATAGATAGAATTTTCAAATGAAAAATCAAAAAGATACAGAAGTGATCTATTAACCCAACCATTATTTCCCAAGATAGTGATAACACCAAAAACTACAATGAGAGTAGGAAGAACAAGAGATGAAGAGAGAAGGGCTATAAGAAAATCTCTACCTCGAAATGAGTTTTGATGAGCAAGCGACCAAGCTAAAAGAGTACCTATAAAAATAGATAAAAGAGTTGATAAAAAAGCTTGGAATAGTGTAAATTCTATAAGCCCTTGAACTCTATCGGTTATGAGTACAGATGAGAAGTTTTCAAATCCAGAATTTAAAAATAGTGTGTAAAAAATGCCAAAAGCTAAAAGTAAAAGTAAAAAAGAGATAAGACTTCCTGGTATTATAGAAAGTCTAAATCTCCAAATACTATTTGATAGCATTTAACCATTCATTTATGTATTTTTTTCTATTTTTTTCTAACTTTTTATCATCTATCAACAACATTTTTGAGGGGATATACAAAGAGTCAAATCCTTTTGGTAAGCCTTTATCTGTTTTTACAACAGGATATGACCAATTTGTAGTAGGTATAATGTTTGCAAAAGTTTCACTCATAGTAAATTCTAAAAACTGTTTGGCTAATTTTTTATGTTTAGATGATTTTAGTATTGCCAAAACTTCTACTTGTCCATAGTGACCCTCTTTAAAATTGGCTGTTTTATAGTTTGTTTTATTTTCTGCTATTATATGATAAGCAGGAGATGTTGTATATGAAAGAACCATATTTGCTTCACCTTTTAAAAACAGTCCATAAGCTTCTGACCAGCCTTTTGTTACAGTAAGTATATGAGGGGAAAGCTTTTTCCAATAATTGCCTGCTTTATTACCATATACTTTTTTAATCCACAGTAACAGTCCTAATCCTGGTGTTGAAGATCTTGGGTCTTGAATAATAATTTTGAAATTTTTTGGCATTTTTAAGAGTTCTTCAAAAGAGTGTGGAACTTTTTTATCTCTATTTGTATCATAAACAAATGCAAAATAACCATAATCATAAGGAAGAAACTCATCATCAGTCCATTTAATAGGGAGAGATAGTTTAGAAGTATCAAGACCATGTTTCATGAAAAGGTTGGTTTTTCTAGCAATCCCAGCTGAGCTTTTATCTAGTCCTAGAAGAATATCAGCTTTTGTATTTGTGCCTTCAAGTTGGATTTTTCTTAGTGTTCCAATTGCACTTGAAGTTGAAACAAACTCTAGATTACAGTTACACTTTTTCTCGAAAGCCTCTTTTACTTTTGGTGCAGGTCCCCAAGATGCAGTAAATGAATCATAAGTATATATAATTAAAGTTGGTTTCTTGGTTTGTGCTTGAATCAATGTTGAAAACAGTAGTATAAAAAATAGTATTTTACGCATATAAGACTCCTTATGTCTACGCCCGTATTATCGGGATCAGTTTTTTAGGGTTTTATCTCAGCCAATATTAGGCACCCCTTAGGTAAGTTTGATTTTAACTATAATAATGTTAAAATCAACTAAAAGCATGGAGTTAACAATGACAATCACAAAACAAGTGACATTTATAGCAAAAGATGATGGAATACAGAAGATAAAAGAGCTTTTAAGAACGATGGTAGAAGCTTCAAAAGCAGAAGATGGATGTCTTTTTTATCATATATGTCAGTTAAAAAAAGAGCCTAAAAAGTTTATAGTTTTAGAGTCATGGAGAGATGAAAAAGCATTAGATGGTCATAAAGCTTCAGCTCATTATGCTTACTACAAGTCAAATTTTGAGCCATATTGTGCTGAAAAATTTTCTAATGATTTAGAAGTGTTATGAAAAACTTGTGGAATGATATAAACTTAAGAGTTTTTACCTCTAATCTGCTTGGGCAAAGTGATGAACTTGTACTTCATGGAGGTGGAAATACATCGGTAAAGATAGAGGTTAATGCACAGGAGATTTTGTTTGTAAAGGGTAGTGGTTGGGATTTAGTTTCTATCAAAGTGGAAGGTTTTGCTCCTGTGAAGATGAAAACCCTTTTAGAGATGGCAAAGTTAGATAGCTTAAGTGATACAGATATGGTAAATGGACAAAAAATAGCGATGATAGATAAATCTGCACCTAATCCTTCTGTTGAGGCTATATTACATGCTCTTATACCTTTTAAGTTTGTAGATCATACTCATTCAGATTCAGTTGTGACTATATCCAACTCAAAAGATGGACAAAAGTATATAAAAAACCTCTATCCTGATTTTTTGATAGTTCCTTATGTTATGCCAGGCTTTATTTTGGCAAAGACTATTTATGAAATGACACAAGATTTTGACTGGTCCACTTGTAAAGGTATAATTTTACATAATCATGGGATATTTACTTTTGATAATGATGCTAAAAAGTCTTATGAGAAGATGATAGATGCTGTAAGTTTAGCTGAGAAATTTTTAGAAGAGAATGCAAACATAGAGATAGAGTCTTTACATGAAAAGAAAAATATAGATTTGAGAGAACTAAAAGTTTTGATAGAAAAAGAGAAAGGTTATGAAATAACTCTATATGTAAACCAAACTCCACTTGCTCTTCTTTATGCTTCAAAAGATAATTTACACCATTTTGCAACACGTGGAGTATTAACTCCTGAACATATTATAAGGACTAAAAGAGTTCCTTTGATAGTAGAAAATGAGAGTTTAGAAAGTTCCATAAAAAAGTTTATAGAGGAGTATAAAAATTATTTTGAAGAGTTTAAAAAAGATGAAATTATGTTAAACCCAGCTCCAAATTATGCAGTAGTAAAAAATTTTGGGATAGTGACTTTTGGTAAAGATGAAAAAGAAGCAAAAGTATTAAATGATATCATAGAACATACAATGTTAGCAGTTTTAAGAGCAGATAAACTTGGAGGTTATAAGGGTATTAGTCTAAAAGATTGCTTTGAAATGGAGTATTGGGAACTAGAACAAGCAAAGCTCAAAAAGTAATATAAAGGGATAACTAATTTATCCCCTTGCCTCTTTTATAGCGTTATATGCTTCGTTAAGACTTTGTGTTTTTTCTTGTGCAAATTTTAACATATCTGCTGGTAAGTTTTTACTTGCTATAGAATCATAATGATACTCTTTTACCAATCTTCTATAGTTTTTCTTTATAACGTCCATACTATCTGTTGGCTGTGATTCTAATGTTTCATAGTATTTTGCTAAATTATTTGGAGGCTGAGTAAAATTTGGTGGAGCTTGATTTGAACTTGAGTAACTTTGGTATCTAAAATTTGCACCACTTTGAAAACTTCCACCTGCTATCATTGCTAAACCAATAACAAGAAAAAAATTGAATGGAAAAAAGAGTATTCTTGGAGCAAAAATTAGCAATGCAATTCCAACAATTACTGTTCCAAAACAGACTCCTAGCCACAATATCTCTAGAAATATACCAAATGCAATTATGCCAAAACCTAATATTTTTTGCATTATGCTATCACATGCCCAACAAATTTAGAATTGTTGTTTAGTATAAGTCCACCTCTTCTAAATCCAAGTCCACAAGCCTCATATGCATAAAATATTCCAGCTTGATAACTCTCTTGGTTTTTATCAGTGGAAAGTTCTACATATTCTTGATAAATTGGAGCAAAGTTTTCATATTCACCCTCTTCTTGAGCAAGAACTTGATTTTGTTCATTTAAGATAACAGTATTTGCACCCTCTCTACCAAAAACTCTTTTTTCAACTTGTTTTTTACCTTCTAGTGGTTTATATGAAGTTTCTAAAAGTAGTGGATGATTTGGATATAGGTCCCATAATATTTTCATAAATGCTTTGCTTTGAAACATTAAAGTATAAGCAGGATTTAAAATAATCGCTTTTTGGTTATCCATAATTTCATTCAATAGAAGAGCTAAATTTCCTTCATCTATACCAATATTTTCCCAAGGTATAAGTTTAAACCAATATTCAAAATTTTCATCTGCTTTAAAAACTCCCTCTTTCCCATCAAATTCTACTTCATCAGCAAATGCAAAATCAGTTTCAAAACCAGCTTCATTTGCTGCAGCTTGTAGTAGTTTGGTTGTATTTTCATCTTCAATACTCCCTTTTACACTTGAAAAAAGTATTTTCCACCCATCATATATATCTCCAAAATCCTTAGTATCACCACTCATAACTACTAAACGTTTAAAATTTTCTTTTATAGCTTCATAAGTATTATTAAACTGGCTTCTCTCTTCCATTCCATTGGCTTTAAGTAAAGCCCACTGAACTATGGCTGTTTCAAAAAGAGATGTTGGAGTATCTGCGTTAAACTCTATAAGTTTTATTGGCTTTCCGTCAATTCCACCTGCTAAATCAAATCTTCCATACAGATGCCAATGTACATCATTTTCCCATGATTGCTTTATCATATCAACTAAATTAAAAGGGATTCCTAGATCATGAAGTAAGTTATTTTTCATAACATATTCACCAGCTTCTACAAACATGTCATACAATTCGTTAGTAGCTTCATAATAAGCATCTGCTTCATTTTGAGTTACTACAACAAGCTCATCAGCAACATAAGGGGTTTTATCTTCATCAGTATGCCAGTAAAAACCTATGGATTCTAAAAACTCACTTGTTAGTGGATTAACTTTTTCTAAATTTAACATTTATCCACCAAACATAAATAGTGAACGTGATCTTGTTTTACTTTTACTTCCAAAAAATCCACCACTCTTTTTTTTGCTTGATTTTAATCCACCACTTCTTGCTTTTTTAAAACTATCTTTACTTCTACTATATGCTTGTGGTGTTTTATA
The DNA here is from genome assembly GCA_964537565.1 of uncultured Sulfurospirillum sp. Lineage (GTDB taxonomy): Bacteria > Campylobacterota > Campylobacteria > Campylobacterales > Sulfurospirillaceae > Sulfurospirillum_A. The sequence continues at coordinate 8,613 of CAZIAJ010000019.1, read as the reverse complement.
GTTTGTTCTTCTTTGTTGTTGATAATTTTGATTGTTAAAAAGTTTGTTTCCTATATAACTTCCCAACATTGCTCCAGCTACACTTGAAAGTAGGATTGAGCCAAGTCCAGGAGCTCCAGTTGCCATAGAGGGCTCAGTTAAAGATGAAGTTCCATTATCTATTTTTACAGCTTCTTGGGCTATTAGTTTATCCATTTCTGCTTTTGAAAGCATTCTTTCAGTTCCATCTTTTTGACGTACTACAACTCTAGTTGTCGCACTTGGGTACTCTTCAACTATAGTATAGCCACCATTTTCCATCTGCTCAATTACTACAAATGCACCTTGTGCCTGAGAAGCTTTAGTAAAAGCATTATCATCACCTTTTTTTTCACAACCTTGCATACCTGCGATAACTAAAGCCCCAATGCCACCAGCAATCACGTAATCTGATATTTTTCTTATATATCTCATTTTTTCCCTATAATCTTTTTTAGTTTAATATCTTTTTTTATATATATTTCATCATTACTTATCTTTACATGTAGATTTTTTCCTACTTGCTTTTGAACTTTTTTTGTTATTTTTACTATTTTTTCTTTATCAAATTTTTTTCTATATAGTCTATCTTTTAGTAGTTCCCAACCTTCAAATGTTTCACACATTTGCTCTACTATATCTTCTTCTATTTCTACTTCTTCTAAAACATCTATAGGTTCATTTGATTCTAATTTATTTCCCAAAGTAGGAACATTTACTAAGGTTAAGATAGTTTTTAACTGTTCATCTCTCTCTTTGTAAACTTGTTCGATTTCTCTCTTAGACTCTATTAGCATTTTTTCTTTTTCTTTATAAAGTCTATCTCTATCATCTTCAAGTTTTGAATTTTTATGTTTTAGTTCTTCTATTTGAGTTTTTAACAGATCAATATATTCACTATCCATTGCATTTGTTACTGCTGTTCGTTTTGGAAGTCTACCTTCTCTTTGTACTGTAGACGTTAGTAAAACATACTTTTTACCATTTTCCATAACACTCTCTAAGCTACCGCGTCTTAAGCGATTATAAATGGCTTCTTTACTAACACCAAGATACTTTGCCATTTCAATAACTGTTAGTTTTTTTTCCATAGAGAACTCCTTTTGCTAACATAAGTGTTATTATACATAAAAAGGGTAAATAGTAGAAGCATATGAGGAGATTACTCTCCTCATAATGTGATTATAGTCTAGACTCGTATCGTCTAAGCATATAAAGTTTCTTAAGCATCTTTTTACGAGCACTGATTTTTTGCTTTTTACGCTTTTCAGTACCTGTTTCAAAGAATCTTCTAGCACGAGTTTCAGTAACAACTAGGTTTCTGTCAACTTGTTTCTTGAACTTTCTATACGCTTCGTCGAAAGAGTCATTAGGATGTACCTTAATACCTGGCATCCGACCTCACCACCTTTCGGTTAAATTTAGGTTTGTATTATACCTAAAAACACTATGCTTAAGCTTAGACGATAAATATACAATAATTACTTGACTTTTTACGTCTAAAGAGTTATAATTTCAATAGTGATAAAAAGGTGACAAAATGAATATAGTTTTACTTAAAAGCAAGACTGATCGTGTTAATATTACAACTCAACAAGAGAGTATAATAAGATATGCTAGACTTAATGGTATAAGACTCGATACAACAGAGATAGAAGGTTCTGATGAGACTTCTATTTTAGAGGATAGAAGTGAATTTAAAGGGTTTTTACGCTCTTTAAATTATAATGATACTGTTTTGATATATGATTTATGGGTATTTAGTAATGATATAGGCGAAATAACAAAAGTCTTAGAGTGTCTTTTGACAAGAGATATTAATACACACATATGTAGTAAAAATTTAACAATTGATGGAAATTCAACACCATTAGAAGTATTGACTATACTATCAAACTTTAGAGAAAAAACTCTTGTTAAAAAACTAGAAAATTCTCAAGGAAGACCAAAAGGAAGAATGTCAAAGTCAAAGTTTGATCCATACAGGGTGCAAATTATTGAACAATTAACAATTGGACACTCTGTAAGTAAGATTTCTAGAACGTTGGGTGTCAGTAGGACTTCGCTAAAAGACTATATAAATTCACGTGGTCTAAAAGATTTGGTAGAAGCAAAAAAGGTACTTTTAGACAAAGAGCCTGTCAAAAAAGTAAAACAAATAGCAAATACAAAAAAAGAGTGTACTCTTATAAAAGGAAAGATATAGATGTCTACATGTAATAGCAATTGCTCAACACCATACTCAAAAAAGAGATATATAACCTATGGAATCTTAACTTTGATTTCTTTAGGCTTACCGTTTATTAGGATAGGAGGAAATCATTTTTTTCTTCTTAGTTTCGATAAAAAACAACTTCACCTATTTTTTACAGCATTTGATATGCAAGAACTTTATCTTATGCCGTTTTTACTTATACTTCTGTTTTTAGGTATATTTTTTATGACAACATTAGGTGGCCGTATCTGGTGTGGATGGACATGTCCTCAAACCATATTTAGAGTTATCTATAGAGATTGGATAGAGACATCTCTTCTTGGACTTAGAAAAAGTGTTAAAAATAAACAAAAAGAGAGTAAAAATAGTCCTAAAAAAATTATTGCTGTAGGAATTTGGTCTATTATATCTTTAATAGCAGCATCAAATTTTACTTGGTATTTTATACCGCCTGAAGATTTTTTTAAATATATGCAAAATCCAATGGATCATACAGTTTTATTGGGTGTAGTTCTTGGAATTACTGCATTTTTAATTTATGATATTATACTTTTAAAAGAGGATTTTTGTGTTTATGTTTGCCCATATGCAAGAGTTCAGTCGGTTATGTATGATGAAGAGACTATAGCAGCAGTTTATAATGAAAATCGTGGTGGAAAGATATATGATGAACATAAAAATTTAATTAATTCAAAGCCAACTGGTGAGATGGATGAGTGTACAGGTTGTGAAGCGTGTGTTAAGATATGTCCTACTCATATAGATATTAGAAAAGGTATGCAACTAGAGTGTATTAACTGTTTAGAGTGTGTTGATGCCTGTACAAAAGTTATGGGAAAACTAGGGAAAGAATCGCTTATAGATTGGGCAAGTTCTACAGCAGTACAAGAGAATAGAAAAACAAAATTTTTAAGATTTAGAACGGTTGCTTATGGTATTGCTTTGGTGGTTGCTCTTATTGCTTTGTTTATGATGGGTGCTACAAAAGAGCATATGCTATTAAATGTAAACCGTACAACTCAACTATATAAAATCAAAGATGATGGTAAAGATATTCAAAATGCTTATACATTTTTGTTTCAAAATACAGATGCTAAAGATCATAAGTACTATTTTGAAGTAGAACATAAAGATTTATCTATAAAAAAACCTTCAGAACCATTTGTTCTAAAAGCAGGAACTAAACTTAAAAAAATAGTTATCATAAAAGCAGATAAAAATCTCTCAATTCATGATGAAAAAGATACTATTTTGGAGATAACTATTAAGGCATTTGCAGTGGATGATAAAGAGAAGATTGTTGTTAAAAGAGAGACAACTTTTATCTATCCAAGTCCATATTCTGTTAAAATGTATCTCAATAAATAAATATTACGGGGCTTTACATGTAGAGCCTCGTAACCTATCTATATTTAAAGAAATTTGACTAACATAGTTTTATAAAAATAAAATAAGAATTTTGCTACTGTATAAGTTATTAATTTAACATAAAGAGAGAAATATGTCAGAGCTTAAGAGAACAGCCCTATTTGATAGGCATGAAAAATTAGGTGCAAAAAATATCGGTTTTTGTGGCTGGGAGATGCCAGTTCAGTATGAAGGTATTTTAAAAGAGCATGAGGCTTGTAGAAATGGAGTAGCTATATTTGATACTTCTCATATGGGTGAATTTTTCTTTGAAGGCAATCTTCTTTTTAGTGGTATTAATGACACTACAACGGTTGATGTTTTAGAACTTCCTATTGGAAAATGTAAATATGGTTTTTTACTCAATGAAAATGGTGGTGTTATAGATGACCTTATTATTTATAAGGTGGGTGAAGAGCGTTTAATGTTTGTTGTAAATGCCTCTAGAATAGACATAGATTTTAAAACTATAAATAACCAATTACATAATGGAATTTTTACAGATGCCTCAGATGAAACTTCAAAACTTGATATTCAAGGACCAAGAGCAAAAGAGATACTTCAAGAGTTTGTTCCATTTGATTTAGATGAACTTGGTTTTTTTGGTTTTAAAGAGAGTAAAATTATGGATAGTTTTGCACTTGTAAGTCGTACAGGATATACAGGAGAGCTTGGATATGAGCTTTATGTTGATAACAAAATAGCACCTCTTTTGTGGGATAAATTGATAAGTAAAGGTGCAGTTCCTGCAGGACTTGGAGCTCGTGATGTCCTTCGTCTTGAGATGGGATATAGTCTTTATGGACAAGAGTTAGATGAAAATACAACTCCTATAGAAGCAGGTGTTGGATTTTTTGTAAAGTATGATAAGCATTTTACTGGTAAAGAGGCTCTTTTAAAGCAAAAAGAAGAGGGTGCTCCAAGAAAGTCTATACCTTTTACAACAAATTCAAAGAGAGCTCCTAGACATGGTATGGAGATTTGGCAAAATGGACAGAAAATTGGTGTTGTAACTAGTGGAACTTTTTCTCCTTGTATTCAATCTGGTATAGGAATAGCTTCTGTTGATACAAAACTTTATGATAAAGAAGCACCATTAGAGCTAAATACAGGTAGAAAAAACATAGAAATTAGTGTAACAAAATTACCATTTTATAATAAACAAAAATAAGGATAAAAAATGAGCAAATATTATAGCAATGAACATGAATGGGCGATATTAGATGGCGAAGTAGCAAGTATAGGACTTTCAGCATATGCAGTTGAACAGCTTGGTGATATTACTTTTGTTGAGCTTCCAGAGGTTGGTGCTGAGGCAGATAAAGATGATAGTATAGCTTTTATTGAGTCAGTTAAAGCTGCATCAGATATTTATACTCCAGTTGGAGGAGAAGTTGTTGAAGTAAATGAAGCACTTGAAGATACCCCAGAGCTTTTAAATGAAGCAGCTGAGATTAGTTGGGTGTTTAAATTAAAAGTTAGCGATGTTAGTGAGTTTGAAACTCTTATGGATGAAGCTGGCTATAAAGCATACATAGAAACACTATAATGCCATATACTCCACATACAAAAGATGACGTACAAAAAATGTGCGCACAGATTGGAATCAAAAGTGAAGATGAACTTTTTGCTTCTATTCCAAGTAAATTAAGAGCTAAAAGTTTTGATTTAGAAGAGGGGCTTAGTGAGTTTGAAGTTTTTGAAAACTTTAAAGTACTGGCTACTCAAAATGATACTTCAAAAGTTAGTTTTTTAGGTGGTGGTTACTACGATCATATTATTCCAACTGCTGTTGATGCTCTATCAACTCGTTCAGAGTTCTATACAGCATACACTCCATACCAAGCAGAAGCATCTCAAGGGACTCTACAAGCTTTATATGAATATCAAACTATGATATGTAATCTAACAGGTATGGAAGCAACAAATGCTTCTATGTATGATGGTGGAACTGCTCTAGCTGAAGCTGCTCTAATGGCGGTAAGAATTGGAAAAAAAAGAAAGAAAATTATTGTAGATAGTGGCGTTAACCCAATTTATATCAAAATTTTAAAAACTTACCTTGCTTACCATGAGTTAGAAGTAATCACTCTTAAAGTGAAAAATGATGGTAGTGATAGAGATACACTTTTAGGCCTTATTGATGATAGTATTGCTGGATATATCTTTCAAAACCCTAACTTTTTTGGATCGATTGAAGATTATAGTGAAATTATAAAAGCACTTCATGATGTAAAAGCAGTTGCTATTATGAGTTCATATCCTATTGCACTTGGCATTTTAAAGAGTGCTGGTGAAGTTGATGCTGATATATACTGTGGTGATGGTCAAAGTCTTGGAAATTACCTTGGATTTGGTGGACCATCTTTTGGAATTTTAGCTTGTAAACAAAAATATATCAGAAACCTTCCAGGAAGAATTGTAGGAATTACAGATGATAGAGAAGGTAAACGCTCATATGTTTTAACTCTTCAAGCAAGAGAGCAACATATTCGTCGTGATAAAGCTACTTCAAATATCTGCTCAAATCAAAACCTTATGGCACTTCGTGCTACTATATTTTTATCACTTTTAGGACGTGATGGGTTTGAAAAACTTGCTCTTCAAAACTACAATAAGTCAGAGTACTTAAAATCTGAGTTATCAAAAGTAGATGGTGTAAAAATTTATAATAAAAACCCAACTTTCAACGAGTTTGTAATCAAACTTCCTATTAGTGCAAGTGAATTTATTGACAAGATGGAAAACAAGGGCTTTTTTGCAGGACTAAGACTAGAAACACTTTTTGAAAACTTTGAAAATAGAGTTTTAGTAAGCACAACAGAAAAAAGAACAAAAGCTCAAATTGATAGCTTTGTTGCTTGCGTAAAGGAGATAGTATGAGTTCAACTGCTTTTGAAAAATCTCACAGCGGAAGAAGTGGTATAAACATACCAAAGCAAGGCTTAGCTGATGCTCCTACACTTGATAAATCACTTCTTAGAAGCTCTAAAGCAGAACTTCCAGAGCTTAGTGAGTTTGATGTTGTAAGACACTTTACAAGATTATCAAACAAAAACTTCTCTATTGATGCTAACTTCTACCCACTTGGGTCTTGTACTATGAAGTACAATCCAAAAGTACAAGAGCGAATCGGTAGTCTTGATGGACTTGCAAATCTTCATCCTCATCACATAACTAATAACAAAACTTCGTTAGTTCAAGGTGCATTAAAATCACTTAAAATTCTTGAAAACAACTTAACCGAGATAACAGGCATGAAAGCCTTTACTCTTACACCTCAAGCAGGTGCCCATGGTGAAATGACTGGGATTATGATGATAGGAGCTTACCATAAGAAAAAAGGTAACAACAAACGTTATGTTATTGTTCCTGATTCTTCACATGGAACTAATCCTGCGACTGCAGCTATGGTTGATTATGATGTAATTACAGTAAAATCAAATAAAGATGGTTCAATGGATTTAGAGTCTTTTAAAGAGGCTATGAGTGATGAGGTAGCAGCTGTTATGATGACTGTTCCAAATACTTTAGGACTTTTTAATCCAGCAATTAAAGAGATATGTGATATTGCTCATTCGTATGATGCTTTAATGTATTATGATGGAGCAAATATGAATGCTATTATGGGTGTAATTCGTCCTGGCGATATTGGATTTGATGTAATCCATCTTAATCTTCACAAGACATTTGCTACGCCTCATGGCGGTGGTGGTCCTGGTGCTGGCCCTGTTGGTGTTGGTGATAGACTTATAGAGTTTTTGCCAGATTTAAGAGTTGACTATAGTGAAGAGAAAGGCTACTTTTTTGGTGAAGTTGCTAAAAATTGTATAGGAAAAGTATCCCCATTTTTTGGAAACTACCTTGTACTTGTAAAAGCTTTAGTTTATATGCAAACACTTGGAAAAGAAGGCATGATAAATGCAAGTAGAAAAGCTGTTTTAAATGCGAACTATATTTTATCTAAACTAAAAGACCACTTTGATGCACCATTTAAGAACTACTGTATGCATGAGTGTGTATTGAGTGCTGAAACATTAACAAAAGATTATGGTGTAAAAGCTATGGATATAGCAAAATACCTACTAGACTTTGGTCTTCATGCTCCAACTGTTTACTTTCCACTAATAGTAAAAGAGTCTATAATGATAGAGCCAACAGAGACTGAAAATATAGATACTATCGACTTCTTTTGTCAAAAAATGATTGTTGCAGTAGAGCTTGCAAAAAGTAATCCTGAAGCTTTTAAAACTCTACCTCTAACTTTGCCAATTAGTAGACCAGATGAGACAAAAGCAGCTCGTTCACTTAATATAAGATGGCAAGCATAATTTAGTATGAAATTTAGATTTATCGACAGTCCAAAGCTTAGTGCAAAAGCCAATATGGACTTCGATAAATCTTTAGTTGAAAACTTTGATGGTACTCCTATTTTTCGTTTATATAGTTGGGAAAAAGACTCATTTACAATAGGTAGATTTCAAAAAATAGAAGATATATCAGATATTGAAAAATTTGGTAACAACTATGCAAAACGTATAACTGGTGGAGGACTTCTTCTTCATGGTTATGATATATCTTACTCTATACTTTTACCAATAAACTTTTTAGGTCTAAAAAATGTTAAACAGAGTTATGAGTATATTTGTTCATTTATACTAAATTTTTATAGAAAATTAGGTTTACATGTAGAGTATGCAAAAGATATAGATTTAAATCTAAGTAAAAGTTTTTTTTGTCAAGAAGGGTTTGAGGCTTATGATATGATATATCAAGGTAAAAAAATAGGGGGCAATGCTCAAAAAAGAACAAAAAATTTAATCTTCCAACATGGCTCTATCCCTTTAAGTGCAGACAAAAGAGAGTTTAGTGGCTGTTCTTTAGAGGAGTTTGGAATTTATCTTCATGAAACAGAAGCAAAAGAACTTTTAAAAGAGAGTTTTATAGAGACCTTTGATATAAATTTTCAATAG
>CAZIAJ010000018.1:12413-15730 GCA_964537565.1 uncultured Sulfurospirillum sp. | reverse complement strand
AAATAAGACTTTTATTGAAGTATTTAAAACACAAATATATACTCATTATTTGAGTTGTAGTATTGGTATAGCACTTTACCCTGATGATGCTTTGAGCTCTGAACAATTACTCAAATTTGCAGATACTGCTATGTATGATGCAAAAAAAAGAGGAAAGAATAGATACTCTTTTTATTTAAAAGAGTTAGGTAAGCAAATAGAAAAAGAGTTGCATATAGAGAGACTTTTAAGAGATGCTATAAAAAATAATGAATTAGAACTATTTTATCAACCACAAATTTTATTAGAAAATGAAAAAATTGTAGGATTAGAAGCACTACTTAGATGGAATAATCCCGAGCTTGGTTTTGTTGGTCCAAATAATTTTATACCAATAGCTGAAAAAATGAATATGATAGTTTTAATTGGTAGTTGGGTATTGCATAATGCTTGTAAACAAACTCAAAAATGGCATAATTTAGGACTTTATAAAGGAGATATTTCTGTTAATATTTCTGGAATACAGTTAAATACAGATGATTTAGTAGCAACTCTACAAAGTAGTTTAAAACAAAGTGGTCTAGATCCTATGTTCTTAGATATAGAGATAACAGAATCTGTATTAATGGATAATTCAAAGAATTGGATAAATTTACTTAATAAAATTAAAGATATGGGTATAGATATATCGATCGATGATTTTGGAACAGGATATTCTTCTTTATCACATTTAAAACAGTTTCCAGCAGATGAATTAAAAATTGATAAGTCATTTATAGATGATATTCCTCATAAAAAAGATGCTTGTATAATTGTAAAAACTATTATATCTTTGGCAAAAAATTTAGGATATAAAAGTGTTGCTGAGGGAGTAGAAACTTTGGAACAAAAAGAGTATCTAAAGAAACAAGGGTGTGATATAATACAAGGATTTTACTACAGTAAACCACTTAGTGTAGTAGATTTAGAAGAGTATTTTTTAAATCAAAATTTAAATAAAAAGGGAATATTATGTTAAAAATAGGTGATAAAGCTCCAGAATTTAGTTTACCAAATCAAGATGAAGTTGAAATAAGTCTTAGAGATTTAGAGGGGAAATGGGTAGTTTTATACTTTTATCCAAAGGATAATACACCAGGTTGTACAACAGAGGCTTGTGAATTTACTGAGGCACTTCCTGATTTTGATGGTTTAAATGCAGTTGTACTTGGGATTAGCCCAGATAGTCCTAAGAAACATTCAAATTTTATAGCTAAAAAAGATTTACTTATTACGCTTTTAGCGGATGAAAGTAAGGAAGTATGTGAAAAATATGGAGTCTGGCAACTTAAAAAAATGTGTGGAAAAGAGTATATGGGTGTAGTTCGCTCAACTTTTCTCATCTCACCTGAGGGAAAGATAGAAGCTTTGTGGGAGAAAGTAAGAGTAAAAGGACATGTTGCAGCTGTTAAATCTAAACTTTCTGAAATTGTAAATTAAGTTTTAAATAACATTACGATGAGGTTTTCTCATCGTAGTATATTTTATCAGATTGTAATCTCTAGTTCACTTTCAATCCATCTATCTCTTTTAGCTTTTACAGATTTTGGAGCAAGGATATTTAATCTTTTTGTATCTATTTTGTATTTTTTAACTAACTCTATTTTTATAGAGTTTGCTCTTTGATTGGCAAGTTTTTCTAATTCTTGTTTTTCAATTTTTATATTGAGTGTTATCTCTTTTTGCATTTTATTATTAAAAGCAATGATATCAATTTTTTCTTTAGATTTTTTTGTCACTTTTTTAGTTTTATTATCATCTTCTTTAACAGTAAAGCTACTTTTTAACTTATCATATTGTTCAGTTGAAAAGTTTTTAACGTATATATCTTTTAAAGCAGAACCATATATATCATTTTGTGCACCTTTTTTCTTTTTTCTAAGCTTTTTATTTATAATGATTTTAAATTTTTGTTTTTGAAGTTCATATTTATCAAAAATTTCATCATAACCACCAGCAATACTTAGTTTGATTGATGGACGTTTGGAGAGAATTTTATTTAGGTTGTCTAGTTTTTCATTTTCTGTTACTATAAGTTTTGTTGATCCTTTATCAAAATCAATAGCCTTTAAATCATCACCATTAACACCAAGCATCGAACCCAAAAATTTAAATGGAGCAGTAACAATTCCAGTAATCATATTACCGATAGCTCTCCATACAACTCCTCCATAGCTAAACTCAGGATTATTTAAATCACCACTTACTGGCATATTGATATCTATTTGGTTATTAGAGTCTTTTAAAAGGGCGATTGCTAGTTCTAGTGGTAAAGATGGAGCATCAGGGCTATCTACTTTTTCCCCTAGTATTAGAGTATCAATATTGATTTTATTATCGCCTATAAGCTTTGCTTGGTCTATAGAGTATTTTAAATCCATAGAGAGTTTACCACTCTTGATTTTATAACCTACAAATTTTCCAGAATATGGTGTCATTGAATTTAAGTCAATATTTTTAAATAGTAGAGTTAAATTAGCATTTTCTTTTATATTAAATGGAGAAAGTTTTCCTTCAATATCTGTATATCCATATTTATCTATTTTACCTTTTAAACTTAGAAGAGAAGGAGTAGTGCTTTGAAAGTCTAGTGTTGAAAACTCACCATTTAAATCATGAATATGTGTTTGAAAAGGAAATGGAAGAGAAAAATCACTAAAATCTGATGTTCCGTTGACAAGTTTGATAGGTCCTATTTTTATCTTAAGGCTATTTTTTGTCTTTTTATTATTTTTATCTACATCTGTTTTTTCTGTACTATCTTTAAGAAGTCCAGAAAAATTTGTAACTCCATTTTTTGATATATGAGTTTTGATATATGGCTTATCTAGTATCAAGTCATGAATAACTAGTTTCATCGGATTATGAATATAGTTAATACCATTAATATCTAAGCTTTTCCATGCTAAAAGTTTTTTCTTATCATTAGTTTTAAACATAAGGTTATCTATAGATATATCACCTAAAATATTTAGTTTTAAATCATCTTTATAACTAACACTTACCTTTGCTTTGGTGTTAACTTTAGCATCTTCTATAAGAAAATTTATATATGGTTTAGCATAGTTTATGTAGTTTGTTGCATCAAACTCTTTTAACTCTATATTAGATTTTAATTTAAATGGTTTAATTAATAGATCTCCACTTGACTTTAACGAAGCTGTTTTATTGAGAGTTGCAATTAAAGAGTAATTTATCGGTTGTTTTTGATCTAAAGTTATGTTTTTTAGATGCAGAGATAGTTTTGTAATATTGCTTTTTATTGATTGATGTTGCATACCATCAATAAAAGTAAAATT
>CAZIAJ010000018.1:0-12403 GCA_964537565.1 uncultured Sulfurospirillum sp. | reverse complement strand
ACCATTATTTATAAAAATATCTTTTAGTAGTAAACTCCACTCACTTGGTTTATCTTTTTCTATTTTTTTGTACTCTTTTTTTGCCTTAGATGAAAAAGCATTTAGTAGAGTAAGTTCTTTATTCTCATCTAAAGTAGTAGAAAAATAAGGTTTATTAAGCTCTATATTTTTCACTTCGATATGCTTTTGTGGCCAGTTAAAATCTACACCACCTATATTCAGTTTTTTTAGACCGATTAAAGAGCTACTGTTTTTTTTATTTGTAAATGCAATATCTGAGAGCATTACAGTTGCATTGTTTATAGAAAATTTTAAGTCACTTGAGAGATCAACTTTGTATGGAATATTTAGATCAATTTTACCTCTGTTTAGTGTAGCATCAAAATCAGAAAAAGCATAGCTATAAAACTTTGGAAGTTTTAAGTTTTTTATATTTATTTCTCCATAAAGTTTCAAAGGATTTAATCTAACGCCACCTTCCCAAAATAGTTCTCCATCCTTATTGATTTTAGTTATAAATCGGTGAGCATTAAGAGCATCTTTTTTAGTGCTTATATCGTGTGCTTTAAAATTGTATGGCCCAAAATTTTGCTCAAATTTTTTGTTGTTTCTACTATCCATAAATTTTATATTTCCATCTGTGATAGTTAGTTCTTGTAGAGTTATAATAGGTAAACTAGTAGAGGATGTTTTTTCTTTTTTAGAAACTTCTTTTTTGCTTGGAGGGAGTATGTTTTCAAAATTGAGTTTGCCATCTTTTTGTATGCTTGTGTATATCTTTGGTGAGACTATTTTTAGGTTACTAAAAAGCAGAGTATTTTCTACTAAGCCAAGAGGCAAATAATTGATAAATATTTTTTTGAAACTAATAACAGGTTTTTTATTTAAATCTTTTAGTAAGATATCATTTATTTCCAGTTTAAAAGTATATGGGTTGAACTTAGCTTTTCCTATTTCTACATGTAAACCTAGTTTATCTTTTAAAATTGGAGCAGTTTTATTTGTTAGAAACCAAGGTATAAATATAAAACCTAAAACAGTATAAAAAACTATAAAAAACGCAATCCAAAATTTAAAACTTTTAAGATACTTCATGCCCATCTCCAATTTAAGATATAATTCCTTAATGATAACATTTTAAGGATAAAATTTGCTTGTACATATATGTTGTTCGGTTGATAGTCACTTTTTTTTGCAAAAATTGAGAAAACTTTACCCACAAAAAGAGTTGATTGGTTTTTTTTATGATCCAAATATACATCCATATAGTGAGTACCAACTTAGGCTTTTAGATGTTAAAAGGAGTTGTGATAAACTTAAAATAAAGCTTATTGAGGGTGAGTATGATTATGAGGGTTGGCTACAAGCTGTAAAAGGTTTTGAAGACGAACCTGAAAAGGGTAAGCGTTGTACTGTCTGTTTTGACAATCGACTTGAAACAACAGCCAGAAAAGCGATGGAGTTAGGTATAAAAGAGATAACTACAACACTTCTTACAAGTCCTAAAAAGTCTATTGAACAGTTACGAGCTAATGCTCTTGAGATTGAAAAAAAATACTCTTTACATGTAGCTACTCCAGATTTTAGGGTAGATGGTGGTACAACAGAACAGTTTGTACTAGCAAAACAAGATATGCTTTATCATCAAAATTATTGTGGGTGTTTGTTTGCATTAGGTAAGCAACGAGATCAACAAGATAGATTAAAAGATGAGCTTATGAGTCCTATAACAAAACAGGTTTTACCCTCATCTATAGAAGAAAGAATAGAGTTATACGAAAAAGTTATTGAGTATGAAAAATCTAAACAAAAGTTTAGATTAAAAAGGGAGAAGTTTTTAAATTATAGAGTGCTTAATGGCTTGATAAAAGTGGCTAAAAGTGAAATAATTCCTAGCTATTTTCTCTTTTATTCTACACTAAGAAGAGATTTTACAAAAGGTAAGATTGAGTTTATAGAAAATGGAATTGGATATTTCAATCGTGAAGAAATTTTGATGATTGATATAAAAAAGCTAAATGAAATATTGAAAACTTCATATACGTGTGTAAAAAATTTAATGAGAAAACCTTTACATGTAAAGGATGAAATCAGACTAAGAAAAACTCTTACAAATACCATTTTTCAGACTCTAAACACGATTGTTATATTAGATAGTATAGCATTAGAAAAATATGAGGTTAAATTAATTTCAAAAACATACAGTGATATTAGAGAAGTTTTAGTAAAAATTGGATAAAATAGTAAAATTTTTATAAAAGGCTTTGATTTGACTAATATAGATGTTGTAGAGATTCAAAAGATTTTACCTCATAGATTTCCATTTTTATTAATTGATAGAATAACAGACCTTAAAGAGGGTGAATCTATAGAGGGTTTTAAAAATGTAACTATTGGTGAGCATATTTTTCAAGGACACTTCCCAGATCATCCTATCTATCCTGGTGTTATGATAGTTGAAGGTATGGCTCAAGCTGGTGGAGTATTGGCTTTTAAAAGTGCTTCAAAAGAAGACCAAGAGGCTGCAAAAGATAAAGTAGTGTACTTTATGAGTATAGACAAGTGTAAGTTTAGAGCTCCTGTAACTCCAGGAGATAGATTGGTTTATAAGTTAGATGTTATTAAGCACAGAGGAAATATCTGGGTTTTAGGGGCTAAAGCGTACGTTGATGAAAAATTGGTATGTGAAGCTGAATTAAAAGCTATGATAGTTGATAAGTAAAGTAGATAAATAATGGCAAATATCCATCCAAATGCAATTGTAGAAGAGGGAGCAACTCTAGGCGATAATGTTAAGATTGGTGCTTTCACTTTTATATCTAAAGATGCTGTTTTAAACAATGGTGTTGAGATTATGCAAGGTGCACAGGTTTATGGCAATACGCAAGTAGGAGAAAATACAAAGATTTATCCTTATGCTGTAGTTGGTATGCCTCCACAAGATAGTGGCTATATGGAAGAAGATGATGTAAAAGTTATCATTGGTAAAAATTGTAAAATTCGTGAATTTGTAACTATCAATGCAGGAACAAAGCATGGTGGAGGAGTTACTCGTATTGGAGATGACTGCTTTATTATGATTTATTGTCATATTGCACATGATTGTCAAGTTGGTGATAATGTCATAATGGCAAATAATGCAACTTTAGCAGGTCATGCAGAAGTAGGAAGTTTTACAGTCATTGGTGGAATGACGCCAATTCATCAGTTTGTTAAGATAGGTGAGGGTTGTATGATAGGTGGAGCTAGTGCTATTAGTCAAGATATTCCTCCGTTTTGTTTGGCTGAGGGAAATCGTGCTGTTGTTAAAGGCTTAAATGCAATTGGGTTAAAAAGAAGATTTGAAAAAGATGATATACGTGCATTGCAAGGTGCATTTAGAAAACTTTTTAGAAGCGAAAAAGCTATAAAAGATGTAGCAGATGAATTTTTAAAAAATGAGAAAAATGAACAAGTATTGAAAATGTGTAGTTTTATAAAAGAGACTACACGTGGTATACCTTATGAGAGGAAAAAATAATGGTAAATAAAGAGTGTAGTTTTTGTGGTTCACGAGAGAGCAGTGACACAAGACTAATAGCTGGAGAGGGTGTTTTCATATGTGAACACTGTGTAATTTCAGCGCATAAGATATTTTTTGGTGATGTAAAAGAAGATGATACAAAAGAGAGTCAAGACTCAATAGAAAGAGAGTTACTTACTCCAAAACAGTTAAAAGAGATGTTAGATAATTTTGTAATAGGACAAGATAGAGCCAAAAAAGTTTTTTCTGTTGGTGTTTATAATCACTACAAAAGAATTTTTAAGCAAGCAGTTATTGAAGATGATACAGAGATAGCAAAATCAAATATACTTCTTATAGGACCAACTGGAAGCGGAAAAACACTTATGGCACAAACAATGGCTAAGTTTTTAGATGTTCCTATAGCAATAAGTGATGCAACAAGTCTTACAGAAGCTGGTTATGTTGGAGAGGATGTTGAAAATATATTGACAAGACTACTTCAAGCTGCTGATGGTGATGTAAAAAGAGCTGAGCAAGGTATAGTTTTTATAGACGAGGTAGATAAAGTAGCACGCATGAGTGAAAACCGTTCAATCACAAGAGACGTGAGTGGAGAGGGAGTTCAACAAGCACTTCTTAAAATCATAGAAGGAAGTCTAGTAAATATACCACCAAAAGGTGGAAGAAAACATCCTAATCAAGAGTTTTTACAGATAGATACTTCAAATATACTATTTGTTTGTGGTGGTGCATTTGATGGACTTGAAGATATAATAAAAAGAAGAATAGGAAACAATGTTTTAGGATTTGACCAAGAAAAAAGAGCAAAAAGTGATGATATAAAACTTTTTGAGCAGATTGAACCTGATGATTTGGTTCATTATGGTTTGATTCCAGAGCTCATTGGGCGTCTTCATGTTACTGCAACCCTTGGTGAGATAACAGAAGATGAAATGGTGCAGATTTTAACAGAACCACAAAATGCTATCTTTAAACAGTACAAAAAACTTTTTGCTATAGATAATGTAGAACTAAATTTTGAAGATGATGCATTAAGAGAAGTAGCAATATTGGCAATAAAAAGAAAAACAGGTGCAAGAGGCTTGAGAAGTATTATGGAAGAGATTATGACAGATATCATGTATGAACTTCCAGAACTTGATGGCTATGAAGTTTTGATAACAAAAGATGTAGTGGTAAATGGTGAAAAACCACTGTATATTAAAAAAAATAAGAAGAGTGCATAATGATTTTAGATAATTTAATTGGTTTTTTCTCAAATGATATGAGTATAGATCTAGGAACAGCAAATACTTTAGTATTGCTAAAAGGTAAAGGTATCATCATAAATGAACCATCAGTTGTTGCTGTTCAACGCGATAAATATGGTAGACAAAAGATTTTAGCAGTTGGAAAAGAGGCTAAAAACATGGTTGGTAAGACTCCAGGAAATATAGAGGCAATTCGCCCTATGAGAGATGGTGTGATTGCTGATTTTGATATGACTGAAAAGATGATACGTTACTTCATTGAAACTGCACATAAAAGAAAGAGTTTTTTAAGACCTCGTATAATTATCTGTGTACCTTATGGACTTACTCAGGTTGAGAGAAAAGCAGTACGTGAGTCAGCTATGAGTGCAGGGGCTAGAGAAGTATTTTTAATCGAAGAACCTATGGCTGCTGCAATTGGAGCTGGACTTCCTATACGTGATCCAAAGGGTAGTTTGGTTGTAGATATCGGTGGTGGTACAACCGAAATCGGTGTTGTTTCACTAGGGGGTCTTGTAATATCAAAGTCAATTAGAACTGCTGGAGATAAAATAGATCTTGCTATTGTTGAGTATGTTAAGAGAAAATATAACTTGCTTATAGGTGAGAGAACTGGCGAAGAGATTAAGATAGAGATAGGAACAGCAGTATCGCAAGAAGAACCATTGAGTATGATGGTAAAAGGTCGTGATCAAGTGAGTGGATTACTTAGTAGGATAGAACTTACAAGCGAAGATGTGAGAGATGCTACAAAAGAACCTTTAAGAGAAATTGCAGATGCATTAAAAGATGTACTTGAAGTTATGCCTCCAGACCTTGCTGGAGATATTGTTGAAAATGGGGTTGTTCTTACAGGTGGTGGAGCTTTAATTCGTGGAATCGATAAGTATCTTGCTGATATTGTTAAACTTCCAATCTTTGTTGCAGATGAGCCACTTTTGGCAGTTGCAAAAGGAACAGGAAAAGCACTTGAAGAGATAGGATTACTACAACAATTAGCAAATGAATAAATTTAAATTTATTTTCTTTATTATACTACTTGTTTTAATATCATTAAGATATGGAGGTAATATTAGAGGTTATTTTGCAAAAAATACCAACAGTGTTATCTCTATATACCTTAATATAAAAACAACAATAAAAGAGAGTATAGATGAGCATTTTGCTCAACAAAAAGAGATAAAAAATCTTCGTGAAAAAAATATAAATTTAGAAAATTCAGCAGAAGTTCTAACAGCTTTTGCTACAAAATTAAATGATATGCTAAAGCTAAATAAGGTTGAAGAGTATGCTCCAAAAGTAAAACTGGTACGTTCAATCGCTTATGCAAATTTAAATGACTATTTTAAAGTATGGATTGATTATAAAGACTTTAACTCTTCTAAGATATATGGACTTTTAGATAAAGGTAGTAGTGCAGGGATTGTAGTAGAAAAAGATGGCAACCCTATGGCTCTTTTGTTAGGTGATCCAAAATCTATATTTTCTGTTTTTATTGGAGATAGTAAAATCCCAGGTGTTGTTATGGGTAAGAAAAAAGAGGTACAAGTAAAATATATACCTTTATGGATGAATCCAAAAAAGGGAGATGAAGTTGTGACAAGTGGACTTGATGGTATTTTTTTTGGAGGAGTAGGAGTAGGAGTAGTTACAAAAGTTATAAAAGAAGAGTTATCTAAAACAGCAGTTATAAAACCATATAGTAGAGCAAGTGTTCCATCGTATTATCACATTATTGAAAAGAATTGAATTCAGAACCAAATAATGGAATTGAATTGAATTTTACATAGGAAATAAAGATGCCAAAAAGAGAAGATATAAAGACTATTTTATTGATAGGTTCAGGTCCTATCATAATAGGACAAGCATGTGAGTTTGACTACTCTGGAACACAAAGTGTTAAAACGCTTAAAGAGTTAGGTTATAGAGTTGTCTTGGTAAATTCAAATCCAGCTACTATTATGACAGATCCTGAGTTCGCAGATAGAACCTACATAGAACCAATTAATGAAGAAATTATTGCTAAGATTATTAAAAAAGAGAATGTTGATGCAGTATTACCAACTATGGGTGGACAGACTGCACTGAATGTTGCTATGAGTATGTATGAAAAAGGAATGCTTGAAGGTGTAGAATTTCTTGGAGCAAAACCAGAAGCAATTAAAAAAGGTGAAGATAGACAAGCTTTTAAAGAGGCTATGATAAAAATTGGCATGGATTTACCTATAAGTAGATATGCTTATAATTTAGAAGAGGCTTTAAAAGCAGCAGATGAGATAGGTTTTCCTCTTATAATTCGTGCTTCATACACTCTAGCTGGTGGTGGTAGTGGTGTTGCTTATAATATTGATGAGTTCAAAGAATTAGCAGCTACTGGACTTGAAATCAGTCCTATTACAGAAATTCTTATAGAGGAGTCATTACTTGGTTGGAAAGAGTATGAGATGGAAGTTATTCGTGATAGCGCGGATAACTGTATCATCGTGTGTTCTATTGAAAACTTTGATCCTATGGGAGTGCATACGGGAGATAGTATAACTATTGCTCCTGCTTTGACTCTTACAGATAAAGAGTACCAAAAAATGAGAAATGCTTCTTTTGCAATTTTACGTGAGATAGGCGTAGATACTGGTGGTAGTAATGTTCAGTTTTCAGTTTGTCCAAAAACAGGACGTATGACTGTAATTGAGATGAATCCACGTGTTAGTCGAAGTTCAGCCCTTGCAAGTAAAGCAACAGGTTATCCTATTGCAAAAGTAGCAACTCTTCTTGCTGTTGGTTTTACTCTTGATGAGATTACAAATGATATAACAGGAACAGCGGCATCTTTTGAGCCAGTTATTGATTATATTGTTACAAAGATCCCTCGTTTTACATTTGAAAAATTTCCAATGGCAGATAGTACACTTACAACTAGCATGAAGAGTGTTGGAGAAGTTATGGCAATAGGAAGAACTTTTAAAGAGTCTTTTCAAAAAGCTCTTTGTTCTTTAGAAACTGGGCTTAGTGGATTTGATGAGATAAGATATGATTATGAAAAACTAAAGCAAGAGATTAGACGTCCAAATGAAGTGAGAATGCTTTGTGTTATGGAAGCTATGGGTCGTGGCATGAGTGTAGATGAGCTTTATGACTTAAGTAGAATAGATAAGTGGTATTTAAATCAATTTAAAGAGATACTTGAGTTAGAGAAAAAGCTAGATATGTTTGCTTTAAATGACGAAAAGCTTTTAAGACGTGCAAAAAGTTATGGTTTTTCAGATAAAAAGATAGCTTGGCTTATAAATAAGTATGACAATCTTGAGCTTACACAAAATGATATATATACAGCACGTGCAAAACTTGGAATTGAGTTAGAGTATAATGAAGTAGATACTTGTGCAGCTGAGTTTAAAGCTTTAACACCATATCTTTACTCTACTACAAATATAACAAAATTACCTAAGCAAAAAGTTAAAAAAGATGAAAAGAAAAAAGTAATGATTATTGGTGGTGGACCAAATAGAATTGGACAAGGTATTGAGTTTGATTACTGTTGTGTTCATGCTTCTTATGCTCTTCGTGATTTAGGAGTTACTACTATTATGTATAACTGTAATCCTGAAACAGTTTCAACTGATTATGATACGAGTGATATACTTTATTTTGAGCCGATAGATTTTGAGCATGTTAGAAGTGTAGTAGAAAGAGAAAATCCAGATGGAATTATAGTTCATTTTGGTGGGCAAACTCCTCTAAAAATTGCAAAAAGACTTACTGTGATTGGTGGAAAAATTATAGGAACTACTGCAAGAGTAATTGATGAAGCAGAAGATAGAGAGAAATTTTCTAAGTTTTTGGTTGAAAATGATATAAAACAGCCAAATAATGCAACAGCTTTTACTGAAGGTGAAGCTATAAAACATGCAAAAGAGATAGGTTATCCTGTTCTGGTTCGTCCAAGTTATGTTCTTGGAGGAAGGGCAATGAGAACTGTTTATAGTGAAGATGAGTTAAGAAAGTATATGCAAGAGGCAGTCAATGTTTCTCATAACTCTCCAGTTTTACTTGACCAGTTTCTTGACCGTGCTATTGAGCTTGATGTAGATGCTGTTTGTGATGGAAAAGATGTTTATATCGGTGGAATTATGCAGCATATTGAAGAAGCCGGAATCCATAGTGGAGATAGTGCTTGTTCACTTCCGACAGTTAGTTTAAGTGATAGAATGATAAAGATAGTAGAATATCAAACTAGAAAAATAGCACTAAATCTTGGTGTTGTAGGTCTTATGAATATTCAATATGCTATTTATAAAGATGAACTGTACATGATTGAAGTAAATCCAAGAGCTAGTAGAACTGTGCCATTTGTCTCAAAAGCAACAGGAATTCCTTTAGCGAAAGTTGCAACTCGTGTTATGTATCAAGGTAACTTAAGAGAAGCATTAAAATTTTATGATAAATACAGTGTTGTTGAAGAAGTAGGAGATATACTTAAACCAAAACTTAAGGGTCACGTTTCTGTTAAAGAGGCAGTTTTTCCATTTAGTAAGCTTGCAGGGGCAGATTTGATTTTAGGACCTGAAATGAAAAGTACAGGTGAAGTTATGGGTATAAGTGATTCATTTGCAACATCTTTTGCAAAATCTCAAATAGCTTCAAGCAATATGATTCCTGGGTCAGGAACAGTATTTTTATCTTTAACAGATGAAGACAAAGCATATGCAAAAGATATAGGAGCAGGATTTGAAAAACTTGGCTTTAAAATCCTAGCAACTGGTGGAACTCATAATGCTTTGGTTATGGCAGGAGTAAACTCAGAGTTTGTTCATAAGATAAGTGAAGGTAGACCAAATATAGAAGATAAACTAAAAAATGGTGATGTTGATTTAGTAATCAATACAAGTGATGAAAAATCAAGTAAAGATGATGCTAAAAAGATTCGCCAATCTGTTCTTAGATTTAATATTCCATATTTTACAACTATTGCAGCAGCTCGTGCAGCAGCTGATTCTATTGAACATATTGAAGATGGAAGTGCGTTAGAGCCAAAAGCACTTCAAGATTATTTAGAATAAAACTTATGAATCCACAGTTACTCTTTTTAGTTCAAACAGAGACAACTGTGGGTTTCCTTTCTCAAGATAGTGAAAAACTTGCAACTTCAAAACAAAGAAATAAAAAACAACCTTTTATCAAATGTATAGACTCATTAAAAACACTACAAGAGTTTACAAGAGTACCCAAAAAATTTAAAAACAGGGTGAGACGCTCAAACAGAACTACTTTTATCTATCCAAATGGAGAAGCTTTGCGTGTTGTGAAAGATGAGGAGCATCTTGAATTTTTAAAAAAACTTAGATGGGCATACTCATCATCAGCCAATTTAACTAAAAAAACTTTTGATGAGAAGTATGCAAAGCAAAAAGCTGATATAATAGTAGAAGATAGTAGAGGTTTTTTTGAAAGTAAGCCATCAAAAATGATAAAGATAAATAGACAAAAAGCGAGGAAATTAAGATGATGAATAGAGTTTTTAGTTCTTTTGTTATGGGTTTTATATTTGTCAGTATTTTAGATTTCCTCTATTTTATTGGTTTGAAAATCAACTATTTTGATTTGTATAAAATTGATGAGTATTTTAATATCTTTTTTGTTGACAATCAAAATTTTTATATATTGTTACCAATGTCCTTATTTATTGGTTATTTATTGATGTATAGTCCTTTTGCAAAACTTTTAATGAAAGTTTATATTGTTGTGATTTTACTCTCTACCACAACACTATATGAGCCAATAGGAAAAGCTTTTGGAGAGTATGTTTTTATGGAGCAAAATCAAAAATTTAAACTAGGCTCTACTATTTTTGATGGAGATATTTTATATCAAGGTAGAGACTATATCTATATATATAGAAAAGAGTTAGCCAAAACTGTTAAACTAAAGAGAGATGAGATTATAACAGCTTTTTGATTGCAAGAGAAGATAGAGCTAATCCAAAACTACCAGTCACTCCTACAAAACTTCCGAGGTCTTTACAATTTGGTAGTTCACTTGAAAAAACTACATCAAATTTTTTATTAAAATTTACTTTTTTTAGTTCAGTTCTAAATTTTTTGGCTAAACCATCTGTGTGAGTTTTCCATATATCTACAATCTCTATTTTGGTAGGGTCAAGTTTTTTTGCTCCACCCATTGAGCTTATAAGTTTGTGTGAACATTTTTGAGCGATTGCCACTTTAGCTGGCATATCGTCAATAGCATCAATGACTAAATCAAATGGTTCAAAGTCAAATTCATTTACCCATTCAACAGTAACTTTTAAATCATAGCCTTCAATGCCAGAGTAAAGTTCTTTCATCCTATCAACTTTACTCATGCCAATCATATCACTACCTATCTGTCTGTTTTGGTTTGTGATTTCAAATGAATCAAAATCGACTATAGTTATATGTCCTATACCTGTTCTATAAAGTGAGTCTAAACAAAAACCACCAACTCCACCAACTCCCAAAAGAAGCACGGTAGAATTTTGTAGTTTTTCAAAATTGTCCTCTAAAAGGAGTCTACATCTGCTAAATCTGTCAATCATTGTTAATCCATCTATCTAGTTTATTTATATCTTCATAAGCACTCATATCCAATTTGATAGGAGTTATAGAGACATAATTATCTGCAATAGCACTCAAATCACAACTGTTTTTAGCACTTTGTTGCCATTCTAGTATATGAGCTCCAATCCAATAGTACTCTTGACCTCTAGGATTTTTATGAAGATGTGCATCATTTCCATACATCTTATAACCAGCGTGCGTTATTTTAACTCCTTGACAATCTTCCTCTTTTATAGGAGGAATATTTATGTTTAAAAACTTTCTTTCTTCAAGTGGAAAACCTCCATCAAGAATTTTTTTAGCTATGTCATGAGCATACTTTTGAGCTAATCCATAACCATATTTTTTGATTGAAGCTGGTCCATCGCTATATACTTGAGAGATAGCGATAGCAGGAATCCCTTGAAGTACTGCCTCCATAGCAGCACTAGCAGTTCCACTATAAGTGATATCTTCTCCCATATTTGAGCCATTATTGATGCCACTTACAACTAAATCAGGAAGCCCTTTATCTTTAAAAAGAGCATAAAGAGATAAATATATACAATCAGTCGGTGTTCCATCATCAAGCTTATAAAAGTTTTTGCTAAGTTCAACAAACCTCAAAGGACGAGTAAGTGTCAAAGAGTGTCCACAAGCAGATTTTTCTGTCGTAGGAGCTACTACTATAATTTCACCTAAAGGTTTTAATGCCTCAACTAAAGCGATTAGCCCTTCACTGTCAAATCCATCATCATTGGTAACTAAAATTTTTTTCATTTTATTTTTCCCTTTTTCAAGAAGTAAATTTTCTGCATGTTACTTACTCTTTATCGTTTTATAATTTTAAATAGGATATTATCATAAGCTTTATTAAAAAATGAATATTTGAAATGATTAACGAAGAAAATATGAAATATTTAGAAGAAGATGAGATAGATTTAAGAGAGCTTTTTAAAATTATTTGGGCTAAAAAGTGGTTTATTGCGATTTTTACTACAATTATTACTTTGATAGCTATTGTATATGCATACATGAAAACTCCTATTTATGAA
>CAZIAJ010000017.1:0-15905 GCA_964537565.1 uncultured Sulfurospirillum sp. | reverse complement strand
TTTCAAATGCTATCAAATATACAAAACGAAATGGAAAAATAAATATAACTCTAACAAATTATGAACTTAACATACAAGATAACGGAGTAGGTATAGAAAAAGAGAAACTAAACAAAATATACGAACGATATTATCGTGCTACTTCAAATATAGGTGGTTTTGGTATAGGACTAAATATTGTTTATACCATATGTAAAAACTACGATATAAAGATAGATGTAAAATCTGAGCTACACAAAGGGACAACATTTAAACTCATCTTTCCACACTAACTCCACACTAAAAAGCTACTATTTCTTTATGAAAACGACATTTATACTAATTTTTTTAGCACTATCACTCTGGAGCAAAGATGAAGGCTCTGCTCTTTATCACTCTTGTAAGTTTTGTCATGGACTAAAGGCAGAAAAAACTTATGCCAATGTAGTTCCTCCCATCGGAAACCTAGATGAAAAAACACTCATCTCTATGCTAAAACTTTACAAAAAAGGTGAACTTGACAGCTACGGATATGGAGCTATCATGAAAATGCAAACCAGAAATATACCAGAAAACCTCATCCCAACACTAGCAAAACATATAAAAAAATTAAAGGATTAAAATGAAAAAAATACTACTTATTGTAGCCATGACATTCTCATTTGGTTATGCACAAACAGCAAGAGATATGGCTGTGTATAAAAACCCATATTGTGGATGCTGTACAAACTGGATAGCACAAATGAAAACAAATGGATTTAACATCAAAACTATCGTTAAAAAGAACTTTGATAATTTAAAAAGAGAAAATGGTATCTCTCAAGCAAATTCATCTTGTCATACTGCTTTTATAGATGGCTATGTTATTGAGGGACATGTAACTAACTCTGCAATCCAAAGACTACTTAGTGAAAAACCAAATGATATAAAAGCACTTACTGTACCTGGTATGGTAGTTGGAAGTCCTGGCATGGAGATGGGCAACAAGAAAATGCCTTATAACGTTATAGCCATTAGAAAAGATGGTTCAACTTTTGTTTATGAAAAACATGAATAAGAAAATTATAAACAACTCTAATAATTAGATTTTTATTAAATAGTGGGCTATATGCAATTGGTAAATATATTAAAAACCTAAATTTTTAATTTATGTATGAAAAGTTTCTAATTTTAGATTTAGCCGGTCAGTTAATGTATTTAGGTGTTCAGCAGCACTTGCTATCTCTTCTACGCTTCTTGCATTTGTACCTGAAAGATTATTTACCTCTACAATCTGGCCTACTATTGCCTCTATATTTGCATCAGCAACTTCAAAATCTTTTACGGTTTTATCACTCACTTTTACTGTTTGCTCACCCATAGTCACTATTGTATTTATCTTGTTTTCTACACTTTGAGCTGTATTTGCTAACTCTTCTATCTCTTTTGAATTTTCACTCATCCTTCCAGATGCATCTGTTATAGCTTGGACTATGACATTTATAGTGGCATTTATCTCTACAAGTGATTTTTGAGTTCTCTCTGCTAGTTTTCTTACTTCATCAGCAACGACTGCAAAACCTCTTCCATGCTCTCCCGCACGTGCAGCTTCTATGGCTGCATTTAGTGCTAAGAGATTTGTTTGGTCTGCTATATCGCTTATCACTGTAAGTATAGTTTTTACTTCGGCTGCATCACTAGATAGAGTTTCCATATTTCTTGAAAGCTCTATTTCTGATTGAGATGTTTCTTGAACTTTTGATGTAAGAGCGATAACATCATCTTTTGCAATTATAAGGCTTTGATTTGCTTTTATAATATCTTCTTTACTATCTCTAGCATTTTGTACTGCCACTTTTATCTCTTCTTGGACATCCCTTGCCTTAGAAGTTGCTTGGTCTACAATTTCAACTGAGTTTTCTACATTTTTACCAACACTCAATGCTGTCATTGAAAGTTCCGCCGATATAGAAGCATTTTCACTAGATGTCGCTTTCGCCTCAGATATAAAGCTTCTAAGTGTCTTAACAACACTAGATGTATTTTGTGAGATTTCCGCTATCTCATTTTTACCCTCTATATGTAATTCATGGCTAAAATCAAGTTTGTCAAGTTTGCCTAAAAAGTTGTGTATATCTTTGATAGGACTTAGTATTTTGTTTATCACACCAAAAGATACAAGAGTTAAGAGTATGATTAAAATTGATAAGATTGAAGCTATCTCTATCGTATTTGCTATTTTTGTATTTATCTCTAATGAGATAGCTTTTGCATCTTCTTTATGCTCTTTAACCCAAATATTTAATTGTTTTGATAGTGTATCTACCCAAGGGTCAAACTGTTCCATCACAACATTTCCTGCTTTTAAACCATCTTTTGTATATACTGTTGCCATTTTTAGACCAGTTTTGTAAAAAATTGCAAAATTGGACTTAAACTTTTGGAGAGATTTAACCATCTCTGGTTCATTTGTTTTAGCATGTAATGCTATTAGTTTATCTAAAGTCTTATTAGATTTTTCAAAATATATTTTTGCATTAGCGAAGCTCTCTTTTGCACCTGTAAGAGAAGCATCATTGAAAAACTGTTGCACTTGGATAGTACCTTTTTGAAGTTCTTCAAAATCTAAAAGATTTGGTAAAACATCGGTTCTTTGTTTAGTAATGTCTTGTTTAATTTGATTTAAATTTCCATAGTTTAAAATACCATTGAGTAGAAGTAATCCAACAATAAAGATAGCTACTCCACCTAATATATACTTGATCTTCAAGTTACTTAAAAATTTCATTCACAAATCCTTTAATTTTATGCTTAATATAAATTAAAAATATTATACTAAAATTTATATTAAACTTAAATCAAACAGACTAACTGGTTAACTCTATATATAACAGCTCTCTAACACCATCAACCATATCTTGAACACACTCTACTTCACTCACTCCTAATCGTCTTTTATTGCTTATATCAAAGATAGCTTCTTGACTTTGAGAGTGCTCCCCATGGATACCTCTTATTTGTAAATGATGTTTTTTACATATCTCTTCAAATTTTAACATATCTTTTGCAAGATTTGGAAGCTTTACATGTACACTTGCTCTCATAGCAGTTCCTAAGTTTGTAGGACAACTTGCTATAAATCCTAAATGCTTACTATAAGCAAAACTAAGCTTTTGCTCCAATTCATTTAAATACTGAACTAAACGAGCAAATACTTCTTGTATATCTCCACCTTTTTGCATAGATATTATACGAAGTTGATCCTCCTCATTTACCCATACTAAAAATGTTTTATCTTCATTATGATAAATCCCTCTACCACTTGGCCAATCACGATTCAATCCAGCAGCTTGTAGAAATCTATCTCCCTCTTTAAACAAAAAATGCTCTTTAATAAGATGTTTTCTATCTTCTTCACTCATACTTTCAAGTGAATAGTATTTGCCTTTACATGAAAGAGACTTTAAAGCTTCTACTACCATACTTTCTACTTCATCTCTCTTAGTTTTTGAGATATTTGTTCCAAGTGGAAAATCTTTTAAATTTCTTCCTACTCTAATTCTAGTTGAAAGTATATGCTCATCATTAAAAGTAGCATCTCTTAACTTACTCACATCTAAAGAACTTTTATGTTTATCATCTTTGGTAAATCCATGATACTCTTCTATAATAGGATTAAATATACTATCAAAAAGCTCATATGACTCTTCATCTCCTGCATATATACCAATAGAACTATCAGGATTTTCTAAACCTGAGTTTATAGCCATATCCAAAGTATATCCCCTCTTCGTTTTTAAGTTTTTTAACTCACTATAAACCTCATCTACTAAATATTTTTTCATAAGTGACTGCATACTATCTCCTTTTATATATTTTATCTAAAGTTTAATTAGGGTAAAATTAGTCTTAATTAAAGGAGTGCTGTTATGTTCAAAATTATTATGCCATTAAATCTTATTATTGGTTTACGCTTTTTAGGACTTTTTATTGTTTTGCCTGTCCTAAGTGTATATGCTTTACAATTTAAAGGTGCTAATGAGCTTCTTATCGGTCTTGCTATTGGTGGATATGCTGCTACACAAATGCTGTTACAAATTCCATTTGGTATGCTTTCAGATAAAATAGGAAGAAAAACTACTTTGACTATTGGTCTTATTATTTTTATGATTGGCTCTTTGGTTGCAGCCAATGCAGATGATATATATATGCTGATTATAGGTCGTTTACTTCAAGGTGCTGGTGCTATTGGTGCTGTTGCAACTGCTATGATAAGTGATTTGGTAAAAGAAGAAAAAAGAGCTCATGCCATGGCAATGATGGGTGGCACTATCGCTCTTACATTTGCTATTTCTATGGTTTTAGGACCACTATTAAGTGGGATTTGGGGTCTAAGTTCTCTATTTATTATTACTGCGATATGTGCACTTTTGGCTATTGTTGTATTACATACTATAGTAAAAACACCTCCAAAAATAACTCATGACTATAAAAATGATAAAAAAGAGATATTTGCTATACTCAAAGATAAAAATCTTATGAAAATGAATATAACAAATATGCTTCAAAAAGGTATGATGACTCTCGCATTTTTAATAATCCCAATTATCATGGTAAGAGAGTTTGGATATGCAAAAACTGACTTATGGCAAGTCTATGTTCCTGCTATGGTATTTGGTATTTTTGCTATGGGCTTTTCTGCTGTTATGGGAGAAAAAAAGAAAAAACCAAAACTAGTTCTTATAGTTGGTATCTTGCTATTTGGAATTGCTTATAGCATAATGGGATATGCTTCATCACCTCTTATTTTTATTATTGGTGTTATTATCTTTTTTATAGGATTTAATGTACATGAACCACTTTTACAATCTCTAGCAAGTAAATATGCAAAAATTCACCAAAAAGGGACCGCTCTTGGAATTTTTAACTCTTTTGGTTATCTTGGAACTTTTACTGGAGCTCTTTGGGGAGGACACATACTAAAATGGTATGGTATAGAGTATATAGCAGTTGTTGTTCTTATCACATGTTTAGCATGGATACTTTTAATAATATCTCTTGAAAATCCAATATTTTCAAAAAATCTATACTTAGAATTTGGAAAATATGATGAAGAAAAAATAAAAGATTTAAATTCAACAAGAGGTGTCATAGAGTGGTATAAAAATGAAAATGAGCAACTTCTTATCATAAAATATAACTCAAAAGAGATATCCCAAGAGAGACTATTATCGCTTATATAACTCTGTTTTTTACTGCTCTTGGAGCTGCTACACTCCTACCTGGTGGGAGTGAAGCTCTTTTTGTATACTACCTTTCCGATAAATTGAATCCAACATATCTTCTTATCTTTGCAACCATTGGAAATACCTCAGGATCTGTAGTGAATTATTTTCTTGGTAAATATGCTACTAATTGGGCTATGAAAAAAAACTATATAAAAGCTTTACATATTGAAAAATCAAAAAAATATTTTGATAAATTTGGAATCTTTGCTCTACTTCTAGCATGGACACCAATCATAGGAGATCCTATTACTTTTGTAGCAGGAATTTTACGTTATAACTTTTGGAAGTTTTTAATTTTGGTTGCTATATCAAAATTCACTCGTTACTCTTTTTTGATATACGCTTACAATAGTTTTGTTTAAAGTATGATTTAAGGATTATATAATCCTTAAATCATACGAATTTCTCTTTGAGGAAAGGGAATAGATATTTTTTCTCTATTTAACACATTTAGTATTTTCAAATTTACATCATATTGAATCTTAAAAAAGCTCTTTGTAGGTACCCAATAACGGTAACCTATATCAATAGAACTTTCACCAAATTTCTCAATACCTATAATAGGCTCTTGATCATTTGAAATATCTTCACAAGCAAAAAGAACTTCTTTTATAGAGGAGATTGCCTTTTGTACATCACTATCATAAGCAATACCTACATTGCCTTCAACAATACGTCTTTCAAAAGAGTTAACTAAAACATCTCCTATCATATACTTATTTGGAATTGTTATCTGCTCTTTATCTTCATTTCTTAAAACAGTATATGCTAGTTTTATATCTTCTACTTCACCATAAACATCGTGTACTGTTATAGTATCACCTATCTTAAAAGGTTTAGTTGCTACTAAAACAACTCCTGCAGCAAAGTTTGCAACACTTCCTTGAAGAGCTAAACCAGCAGTTAAAGATAAAGCACCTATTGCAGCGACAAAAGGTCCTATAGAGATACCAAGTTTTCCAAGAGCTAAAATGCCCATCATAACTATGATAAGAAGCCTAATAAAATTGGCTACAAAGCCACTAAGTGTTTCATCTATCTTTGTCTTTAAAATATTATCAACCATTTTATAAACATATTTAGATACAAATATACCTATAAGAAAAATTATAATTGCACCTAAAATTTGAAAACTATAATTCGTAACAAACTCTATAACTACATCATAAAATTTACTTACGTCTTGTAACTCTTTTTCCATCATACTCTCCTTTTTAAATCAAACACTCATTATACAATTTGGATTCAACTCATTGGTAAGACTTTAACAATCTCACCCTCTTTTATAAACTCACACTTTTGCTCTATCCTAAGTAGAGCACTATTGCCCAACATATTTGTCAATATAGCACTACTTCCCATCTTCTTTCCGTTAAGATTCACATAAAATTTTCCATCACGAAGAACCAAGTTACAAGCTGTAAACTCAGTAAAAGGTGAACGTTTTTTATAATCTTCTTCTATTATAGCTTCTATATAATCACTCTTTACATGTAAACCTTGCATAGCTTTTAAAAGTGGTAAGGTATACAAAAAACACATAACGGCACTACTATAAGGAAAACCTGGTAATGCAAAAATATATTTATTTCCTACTTTTACTATCTTTATGTGTCGCCCAGGTTTTACACTAGCACCATCTACAATGTACTCTGGCTCCATACCTCTGATAATATCTTTTACAAAATCATAATCCCCAACACTAACGCCTCCTGTTGTTATAACTATATCGTTGTGCTTTAACGCTTCTGTTATCTTGTTTTTTATAAGCTCTTTATCATCTTTGGCAATACCAAGTCTGTTTACTTCAGCACCATTTGCTTTTACAATAGCTTCAAGAGTTACATGATTTGAACTTCTTATCTGGGCATCACTTGTTTTTGCTTCACCTAGGTCTAGGATTTCACTACCAGTTGCTAGTATGCCTACTTTTGGTTTTGAAAAAACAGGAACTTGAACTATACCGAGCTCAGCCATGACACCAATCTGAGCAAAACCAATTTTAGTCCCTTTAGGGATAAGAACTTCACCCTTAAAGTAGTTTTCTCCCACAGGACGAACTGAAAAACCCTTGCTAACTGGTATTACTATTTTTACCTCATCACCATCTACTTCTACATTTTCTATAGGGATTAAAGTGTCACTTCCTTCACTCATGAGTGAGCCAGTAAAAGTCTTGACACAAGTTCCCTCTTTTACAACTGTCTTAGCTTCACTTCCAGCTGGAACAAAATCACTAAGTTTTAAAACACCTTTTGTTTGGTCTTCATGCCTTATAGCATATCCATCCATAGAAGATGTTACATGTAGAGGTGAATTTTCATTTGCAACAATATCTTCAGCTAAAATCATATCTTGAGAATCTGTTAAAAAAATATTTTTAACCAAAGTCTCCACGCCATTCATAGAAGCTACTAAATCTTCTATCGTTTCATCATAATCTTTAAATTTCATTTTACTATCCCCTTTAACTCAAACACGTCCGAGTTAAATTCCTCGTGACTAAAGCTTATACTCTGCATAGAATATCTCATTTCAATAATCCTGCACCTTTTAAAGCTGTACTACGCTTTTTTGCATAAACTCTTTTTCCATCTATCAAGTCATATTTCCAAATTGGAGCTGAAGCTTTAAAATCTTCAACAAAATCATTTATAAACTTTAAAGCCACTTTTCTTTGAGGACTTACAACCGCAGATATATATGAACTAGTGTGATTTGGAACATCACCACGAGAATGAGCCATAAGTAGATAAGCTCCCTCTTTCTTAGCTTTGTCTTGCCAAGTATCAAACCAACTCTCTAAAATTGGCTCATATATATCAAAACTAAGCCCGCTTATACCATCTTCATCTCTTACTATCCCAATAAATGGTATATATGCTCCATAATTTTTATCTTTCATATCATTAAACCAGCGATTAGAAATCTCCTCTACATTTAAAGGTCCGTCATGCAACTCTAAACTCATCTATCAACCTCCACAAACTGGAGGAAGAAGTGATATTTTATCACCTGATTCTATTTTTGTATCTAGTGAGCAAACTAAACTATCATTTACTGCTACTGCACAAATATCAAGCCACTCTTGAAGCTCTTTATCCTCTTTAAACATCTCTTTTAAATCATTCAAGTTTTTTATATCTACTTCTATACTCTCTCTATTTAAAGGTCCTAAAAATTCTATTTTTGCCATACTATATATCCTTACTTATATTTGTTATATCTTTTATAAGTTCATTTACTCTGTTTTTTGTTGAATCCCAAGAGAAAACAAATCTATTTGAACCACCTATAAAAGCATGAAAAATCCATCCTCTTTTTTTAAGTTCTACCTCTATCTCTGGACTAAGTTTTATAAAAACTTCATTTGCGTCAACAGGAAACATCAGATGAACCCCATCTAAATTTTCAACTGACTCTGCAAAATATACTGCCATTTTATTTGCATTTTTTGCATTCTTTAACCATACACCATTATCTAAAAGTCCAAGCCACTGAGCTGAAATAAATCTCATTTTTGAAGCTAACTGTCCAGCTTGTTTTACTCTATACTCAAAATCCTCTGCTAAAGTTTTATTAAAAAACACAACAGCTTCACCAAATGCCATTCCATTTTTTGTTCCACCAAAACTAAGAACATCAACTCCTGATTTCCAAGTCATCTCAGCAGGACTACAATTCAAACTCACAAGAGCATTCGCAAATCTAGCCCCATCCATATGAATCTTTAGATTAAACTTATCAGCTACTTTTTTTATAGCTTTTATCTCTTTTATGGAGTAAGTTACTCCTACCTCATTTGACTGTGTTATGCTTATAACTTTTGGTTTAGGATAGTGAATATCTGTTCTTTTGGTTGCTAACTCTTCAATGTTTGTTGGATTGAGCTTTCCATTTTCTCCACTTGCAAGAAGAAGTTTTGAACCATTTGATGCAAACTCTGGTGCGCCACACTCATCTGTTTCTATATGAGCTACTTCATGACAAATCACACTATGATAAGATTGGCATAATGATGCTAAACTTAAAGAATTTGCTGCTGTACCATTAAAAACAAAGAACACTTCACATTCACACTCAAAAATCTCTCTTATCTTTTGTGAAACTCTATGAGTATACTCATCATTTCCATATGCTGGAGCTGAATCTAAATTTGATTCTACAATGGCATTTAAAACTTCTGGACAAATACCAGAGTAATTGTCACTTCCAAACTGTGTCATCTTAATTCCCCTTTTTAAGAAGATGTATATTCTTAAAAAATTTTATATCATTTAACTTTTTTATTATAAAGATTATACCAAAATAAGTTTAAGTATCTTAGTGGTATAATCCACATAATTTTTTTAGAAAGTTGCAAAATGATTTTTGGTAAAATCGATTATATAAATCTACTTCCTTTTCATATGTACTTAAAAAAATCATCTCTATCAAATGCTCTAAAACAGTCTTGTGAATATAAAAAATCATTTCCAGCAAATATAAATGAAAAATTTCGTAAACGTAGAGTAGATGGTGCATTTATATCAAGTATCGAATCTAATAGAAAATATATAAAAAATTTACCCTTAGGAATAATTGCAAAAAAACATGTAACAAGTGTTCTTGTAAAGAAAAATACAATATGCTCAAAAGATCCACACTCTGCTACTTCAAATGTTTTAGCAAAAGTTTTACATGTAGATGGAGAAGTCTTAATAGGCGATCGTGCGCTTAAACTTTATCTTGAAAATCCAAATGATTATATAGACTTGGCAAAAGAGTGGAACTGTAACTATAAGTTACCTTTTGTGTTCGCAGTTCTTAGTATAAACAGTCATTTTAAAACTTATAAAAAACTCTCAGACAACTTTAAAAGCAATCGTATTAAAATACCACAATATATACTTAAAAAGTATGCTTATGAGAGAAACATACCTCCAAAAGAGATTTTAAGGTATCTTTCTCTCATAAGTTATGAAATCGGAGAAAAAGAGAGGAGAGGATTGAAGCTTTTTTTAAAAAAAGCAAAATCTTCAAGTAAATTTATACGTAATGTATAAGCATAATTAAGGAAAAAAAATGTCAGTTCATAAGTACATTGACAAAGTAATGAAAAGTACTATGCAAAGTACACCAGGCCAAACAGAATTTTACCAAGCTGTAGAAGAAGTTCTTATGACACTAGAGCCTATTCTAAAGTCAGAATCTAAATATGATAATTATAATATTTTAGAAAGAATTGTAATCCCTGAGAGACAAATTCTATTTCGTGTAGTATGGATGGATGATTCAGGTAAAATCCAAACAAACATAGGATACCGCGTACAATTCAACTCAGCAATAGGACCATACAAAGGTGGACTACGTTTTCACCCAAGTGTAAATCTTGGTATTATTAAATTCCTTGGATTTGAACAAATCTTTAAAAACTCACTAACAGGTCTTGCTATTGGTGGTGGTAAAGGTGGATCAAACTTTGACCCTAAGGGAAAAAGTGATGGAGAAATCATGAGATTTTGTCAAGCATTTATGGTTGAGCTTTCAAAACACATAGGTGAAACTAGAGACGTACCTGCTGGAGATATTGGTGTTGGTGGTCGTGAAATTGGTTATATGTTTGGTGAATATAAAAGACTTACAGGGCATTTTGAAGGTATATTAACTGGAAAAGGTGTTAACTGGGGTGGTTCACTAGCTCGTACTGAAGCTACTGGTTTTGGTTCAGTATACTTTGCTGGAAATATCTTAAACAAACAAGGTGATGATTTAGAAGGAAAAGTTGCAGCAGTATCAGGTTCTGGTAACGTTGCGATATATACAATCCAAAAACTTTATGATATGGGTGCAAAACCTGTAACATGTAGTGATTCTCGTGGTATGATTTATCATAAAGATGGTATAAATCTAGATACTCTAAAACTCATAAAAGAAGTTAATAGACAATCTCTTGAAGAGTATGCAAAAATTCATACAGATGCTACTTACCTACCAGTTCATAGCTATCCTGAAGGAACAAATGCTGTTTGGGCAACTCCTTGTGATATTGCATTCCCTAGTGCAACACAAAATGAGCTAAATCTTGCAGATATGAAAAACTTACATAAAAATGGTTGTAAACTAGTATGTGAAGGTGCAAATATGCCTACAACTCCAGATGCTATAGAATATTTATTAGCCAATGGCATGATGTATGGTCCTGCAAAAGCTGCTAATGCTGGTGGTGTTGCAACTTCTCAACTAGAGATGAGTCAAAATGCTAGTATGTCAAAATGGTCATTTGCTGAAGTAGATAGTAAATTAAGAGGTATAATGAAAAACATATTTGATCTTTCATATGACACTTCAAAAGAGTTTGGAGCTGAAGGTAACCTAATGGTGGGTGCAAATATCGCTGGATTTAAGAAAGTAGCTGATTCTATGATAGATCAAGGTGCTGTATAATAAAAAAGCCGAAGGTGATACACAAGTGTATATCACCTTCGGTTCCGAACCTAAAAATAGCAAGAAATTGCTATTTTTTTACGGTTCTCAAGTATTAAAAACTCTATCTCCTGCGTCTCCAAGGCCAGGAACTATATATCCTTTTTCATTTAACTTTTCATCAATAGCTGCGATATAGACAGGTACATCTGAATGAATTTTTGAAAAATTTTCTAATCCTTCTGGTGCAGCAACAAGAGCAATAAATCTTATATCTTTAATACCCTTCTGTTTTAAAAAGTTAACTGCATCTATAGCAGTTCCACCGGTTGCAAACATTGGATCAATGATAATAGCTGTTCGCTCTATATGATCAGCAGGAAGTTTTGCATAGTAAAATTCAGGCTCTAGCGTTTCTTCATTTCTTTGAAAACCTAAAAAACCTACACTTGCATCAGGAATTAATTTAAAAATACCATCAAGCATACCAAGAGCAGCTCTTAAAATTGGACAAATCATAAGTTTTGTATCTAGTTTTTGAGTTGTTGCTGTTGCGACTGGAGTTTTAACTGTTGTCACTTTAAGAGGTAAATCTCTTGTTGCCTCAAAAAGCATCAAATATGAAATTTCATCAACTAAAAGCCTAAAATGAAAAGGGTCTGTTTTTTCATCTCTTAAAATTGTAAGCTTATGCTCTATTAAAGGGTGTTTAATTACATTTACATTTTTCATCTACTCTCCTAATTCTTTAAACATATCTTTTGTAACGTCTGCTACATCTTTTGTTCCATCAAGCTCTACCATAATGCCCATCTCTTTGTAAAATGCAATTAATGGTGCAGTTTGCTCATGATAAGCACCCAATCTACTCTTTACAGTTTCAGCATTATCATCTTTTCTAATAATAAGTTTTCCACCACAATAGTCACAAATATCTTCAACTTTTGAAGGATTAAACTCTACATGAAATGAAGCACCACAATCTGGACAAACTCTTCTACCTGTTATTCTTCCAACTATAAGACTATCTGGAACGTTTAAAGATATAACTTTATCTAAGGATATATTCATATCTTTCATCAAATCTCTAAGGGCTTCTGCTTGAGGTAAAGTTCTTGGAAAACCATCAAGAATAAAGCCATTTTTACAATCATCTTCAGCTAATCTATCTTTTATAATACCAATAATAGTTGAATCAGGAACAAGTTTTCCTTCATCCATAAACTTCTTTGCTTGCATTCCCATATCTGTTTTATCAGCTATTGCAGCTCTTAAAATATCTCCTGTTGAGATTTGTGGAATATTATATTTTTCTATTAAAAATTTAGCCTGTGTACCTTTTCCAGCACCAGGTGCTCCAAATACCATTAAATTCATAAGATATTGCTCCTTGTTTTATTAGTGTAGTCTATTTAATTGTAGTATATATAAATTGTTTTTAATAAGAGATAAGAGAATGGAGTTAGGTGGACAAAAGTCCACCTTTATTATATTATTTTGCGTCTATTTGTGCTTGAAGTTTTGCTTTATATGCTTCTACATCAAAGTCTTTAACTCTTGCAACACCATCTTCTACTGCAGCTTGTGCAACTGCTGCACTAACCCATACAAGAACACGTCTATCAAATGGTTTAGGAATGATATAATCTTGACCAAATTTCAAATCAGCTCCATCGTATGCATCTTTTACATACTGAGGGACATCTTCTTTTGCTAGAGCTGCAAGTGCCTTAGCAGCTGCCATTTTCATACCTTCTGTTACTTTAGTTGCTCTAACATCTAAAGCACCTCTAAAAATAAATGGAAAACCAAGAACATTGTTTACTTGATTAGGATAATCACTTCTTCCTGTTCCCATCATAACGTCATCTCTAACCTCTTTCACTACTTCTGGAAGTACTTCTGGAGTTGGATTTGCTAATGCAAAAATAATTGGATTTGGATTCATAGAAGCTACCATCTCTTTAGATACAATTCCAGGAGCAGAAAGTCCAAGAAGCATATCAGCACCATTCATTGCATCTGCTAAAGTTCTATCTTCTGTTTCAAGAGCAAACTCTTTTTTATATTTATTTAAATCATCTCTACCACTATGAATAACACCTTTTGAGTCAATCATAACAACGTGCTTAACACCTAAAAGTTTATACATTTTAGCACAAGCAATTCCAGCAGCTCCAGCACCACTGACTACTATCTTCATATCGCCAACAGTTTTACCACTTATATCAAGAGCATTAATAATTGCAGCACTTGTTATCATAGCTGTTCCGTGTTGATCATCATGCATAACAGGAATATCTACTAAAGCTTGTAGTTTTTGCTCAATCTCAAAACATTTTGGTGCTTTTATATCTTCAAGATTAATTCCACCAAAAGTAGGAGCCATTGCTCTACAAATATCTATAATTTTATCTGGATCTTTTTCATCTAATTCAATATCAAAAGCATCAACACCAGCAAATGCTTTAAAAAGTACAGATTTTCCTTCCATAACAGGCTTACCAGCAACATCTCCAATATCACCAAGACCAAGAACAGCTGTACTATCAGTAATAACAGCTACTAAGTTACCTTTATTTGTATACTTATAAGCCAATTCATTATCTTTTTCAATCTCTAAACATGGATGTGCAACACCTGGCGTATATGCCATAGATAGATCTTTTGCTGTTGTACAAGCTTTTGTAATCTCAATTCCAATTTTTCCATTGATATGGTACTCTAAAGACTCTTCTTTAGTTACCGCTGAACCCTTACTCATTTTCCACTCCTATTTTACTTTTTATTAGATTGTCAATTCTATTAACAACATCTTTATAGCCAACTATACTTAAAACATCAAACACAGATGGACTTACCGCACTCCCCACTATAGCTATCCTAATAGGCTGGGCTAAATGCTTAAGCTTTAAGCCTCTACTCTCTAGAAAACTATTTGCAACCTCTTTAAACTCTTCAGCCAAATTTATTTCACCTTTAGCTTTAAGTTCTTCATTAAATGCTCCCAAAATTTTCAGAGCATCGCCTTGTAAAAACTTTTCAACAGCTTTACTATCATAATCATTTGGTTCCATTATAATAGAATTAACCATAGATTTTAATTCATTTATATTTTTTACTCTATCTCTTAATAAATCTATAAGGTAAACTTTTTTTTCATATTTACTTAAATCCAAACCATAATCTTTTAAAACCTCAACTAATCTATCTACATGTAAAGATTTTATATACTGTACATTTATCCATGAAAGTTTTTCTGCATTGTACGCAGAAGCTGATTTGTTTATATCATTTGGATTAAAAAGTTCTAACATCTCATTCATACTAAAAATTTCTTGGTCTCCATGACTCCAACCAAGTCGTATAAGAAAATTTAGAAGTGCTTCTGGTAAAATGCCATCTTTTTTATACTCCATTACATCCATAGCCCCATCTCTCTTTGAGAGTTTTTTACCACTAGGATTAAGTATCATAGGGACATGATAAAACTTTGGTATATCAAATCCTAAAGCTTTATAAACTACAATCTGTTTTGGTGTATTTGAAAGATGATCATCTCCTCGTATAACTTCTGTTATCCCCATCAAAGCATCATCAATCGCAACAACAAAATTATAAAGTGGAGTTCCATCAGCTCTTGCAATTACAAAGTCATCTAAAACATCTTTTACGTTAAACTTTACTTCACCTTTTATGCCATCTACAAAACTAATTTCACCTTCAAGTGGTGATTTTATACGCACAACAGGTTCAACTCCTATAGGTGGTGTACCTTGAAAGTCTCTATATCTTCCATCATATTTTGTTCGTTCTTTATTGGCTTTTTGTTTTTCATAAAGTTCATCTTTTTCATCTGAATTCATATAACAATAGTAAGCTTTACCCTCATCAAGAAGTTGTTTTACATATTTTTTATATATATCAAATCTATTTGATTGGTAAATTATATCACCATCGTGACTTAATCCAGTCCATTTAAATGCTTCTTCTATAGCAACAGCAGCCTCTTTAGAGTTTCTTTTTAAATCAGTATCTTCTATACGTAAAAGGAATTTCCCTTCATTTTTTTTTGCCCATAGATAACTATAAAGAGCTGTTCTTAGACCACCTATATGTAAATATCCTGTGGGAGATGGTGCAAAACGTGTTATTATCATTAGATTTCCTTCAAATTGTGTCAAATTGTTACCTAGTAGAAAAATATTTTTTTGTAATTAGAAATAATTATTTTTTAAAATATGATGACAATTG
>CAZIAJ010000016.1:0-16032 GCA_964537565.1 uncultured Sulfurospirillum sp. | reverse complement strand
TTGTATAGGTAGGCTTTCTCTTCTAAAATTTTTTGTAACTTTTTATCTAAGTGTTTAAAGTTACAATTTTTGATATGTTTTTCAAATTTTTCTCTATAATTTTCCATACAAACTCTTTCTTTGGTATTGATATATCTAAGTAGTCTGAAACCACTTTTAAAATATATATATCTTTTATATCTAAAAACTCTTTACATATAGATATAAAATACTTTGCTTCCATATCTACAAGGGTAGTTTTTAGATTTTTTTCATTATCTAGTGGTGCATCTACTGTTGTTAAAGTTTCATACTCTATAAACTTTAGTTGATGGCTAGTGCAAAATATAGAGCCAATTGCAATATCTCTATTTTTACACCCAACAATACCTATGTTAACTGCTTTTTTTATTTCATGTTGTTTGAAAATATCTTTTATATGTAGAGTGTTTTTCTCTCCCATACCCATAACTACTAAAATGATATTGTCTTTTTTATAGACTTTATATGGTTTCGTCTGTATGCATTGAAGCTTAAAATACTCTATGATAGGTTTTGCTTCATGCTTTAGTGCTACATGTATAAGTTTCATTAAAATTCTTTTTAATTTGTATATTACCATATTTTAAATATACTTTTAAGTGCTTGACCATAATAATGGTCGGGCACTTAAAAAGGAGAATAGTTATGACCCCACATATAGAAGCAAAAAAAGGTGAGATTGCAAAAGTAGTTTTGATGCCAGGAGACCCTTTGCGGGCTAAATTTATCGCAGAAAATTTTTTAGATAATGTTAAACAGGTAAATAGCGTAAGAAATATGCTTATGTTTACAGGAACATATAAAGGTAAAGATGTTTCTATTTGTGGCTCTGGTATGGGTGTGCCATCCATAGGGATTTACTCTTATGAGTTATTTAAATTTTATGATGTCGATACGATTATAAGAGTTGGTTCAAGTGGAGCATATAGCGAGCATTTAAAACTTTATGATGTTGTTTTGGCAACTGAAGCTTATAGTGATTCAACGGCATTTTCTAGATTGGTTATAGGCGAAGATACACATGTAACTTATGCTTCAAAAGAAGTAAATGATAGTTTAAAAGCTTCAGCAGATAAATTAAATATTAATTTATATGAAGAGAGAGTTCACTCAAGTGATGTTTTTTATGCTATTCGTCCATTAGAGGAGACTCTGAAAATAACTCAAGCAAGTTGTGTTGAGATGGAATCATCAGCTCTGTTTACTAATGCAAAAGCTACAGGTAAGAGTGCTGCTTGTCTTTTAAGCATATCTGACCATCTAATCACAAAAGAAGAAACAACTGCAAAACAGAGAGAGACTACTCTTAGTGATATGATAAAAGTAGCCTTAGAAAGTTTATAAAAATGATTTGCCAAGTTTTGTACTTGGCAAGTTTAGATGAGTAGCAATAGAGTTTGCCATGTCTGCAAAAGTATCTCTTATGCCTATTTCATTTAACTCTTTTGATTTAAGCATTCCAAATATAGGAACATTTTCTCTTGTATGGTCGCTACCTTTAAAAGTTGGGTCACAACCATGGTCTGCTGTTATGATTAAAAAATCATCTTTTTGAAGAGCATTTATAACTTCAATAAGCCTTTTATCAAAATACTCCAAACCTTTTGCATATCCGTTGGTATCTCTTCTATGACCCCATTCCATATCAAAATCAACAAAATTGGTATATATAATACCATCACCTTTAAGCTCATTCATCTGTTTTAGAGTCTCATCCATAAGACCTTCAAGTTTATAAGCAAGTGCTTTTTTAGTGACCCCAGCACCACCAAAAATATCATAGATTTTTCCTATGCCTATAACCTCTTTTTGATGTTCCTTAGCAACTTCAAGTATAGATTTTCCACTTGGTCTTAAAGCATAATCTTTTCTGTTTTTTGTTCTCTCAAAATTTCCAATTTCACCATCAAATGGTCTAGCTATAACTCTTCCTATGCTATATTTATCTGAAACTTCTCTGGCTATTTCGCATAAAGCATATAGTTTTTGTAGTCCAAAATATTTTTCATGGGCAGCGATTTGCAGTACAGAGTCTGCACTTGTATAAAAAATTGGAAAACCAGTTTCTATATGCTTCTCTCCCAATGAGTCAATTATCTCAATTCCTCCAGCATGACGGTCTCCTAAG
This sequence comes from uncultured Sulfurospirillum sp., assembly GCA_964537565.1. Taxonomy (GTDB): domain Bacteria; phylum Campylobacterota; class Campylobacteria; order Campylobacterales; family Sulfurospirillaceae; genus Sulfurospirillum_A. The sequence continues at coordinate 13,883 of CAZIAJ010000016.1, read as the reverse complement.
ATACTTTCAATTTTTGCTTTTGATAGTATCTCTCTTATCATCTCTTTTGGAAAAACTGGAATTTTTTCTTCAAAATATCTCATATCAACATCCATAGCAACCCCAGCCATTTCCCAGTGACCTGAGAGTGTATCTTTTCCTATTGATATCTCTTTTGCAACGCCCCAAAAACTACCTTTTATTGGTTTTTTAGAAACCTTTACATGTAAAGATTTTTTATTGTTTAATTTGTAAGCCTCTAAAAGACCTAGTGAAGACATATTTGGAATACTTAGTTCATAATTTTTAGCTATATTTCCCAAGGTATCTGAGCCATTATCTCCAAACTTATCTGCATCACTTGCATTTCCTACACCAAAAGAGTCCATTACTAACCAAATTACTCTTTTCATTAGTAATCCTTGTTAGAGCTAGTTCCACTAACTATCTCAATTCCTGAGCTTGTTCCAAGTCTATCTGCTCCGGCTTTTATCATATCTAAAGCTTTTTCATAACTTCTTATACCTCCAGAAGCTTTTATAAGTACATTATCTCCAACTACACTTTTCATGATTTTTACATCTTCAAAACTTGCTCCTCTTGTGCTAAAGCCTGTAGACGTTTTTACAAAATCTACTTTTATCTCTTTTGAAATTTCACAAACTTTTTTTATCTCATCTTCGCTCAAAAGTGCTGTTTCAAAGATAACTTTTAAAATAACATTGTTACAAGTTGCACGTAATGCTTGTATATCATCTTTAACTAAATCATATCTGTTTGATTTTACCCAACCAACATTTATAACCATATCTATCTCACTAGCACCATCTTCAATAGCAACTTTTGCTTCATAAGCTTTAGCTTTTGTACTCATTGCTCCAAGTGGAAATCCAACAACACTACAAACTTTTACCTCATTATTTGTTAAAAACTCTTTTGCATTTTTAACATAACAAGAGTTTACACATACACTACAAAAATTGTGTTCATCTGCTTCTTTACATAGTTTTTCTATCATCTGTACAGTTGCATTTTGAGCTAAAAGAGTGTGGTCGATATATTTTGATAAGTTTTTCATAAAATATCCTATAATTTTTCTTGTAGTATAGTCTAAAATAGTTTAAAATAAAGATTGGTTTTGATATACTTCTGCTATGATAAAAAATATAGATAAACTTATACGATCAGCAAAGAAAGCATATGAAAATGCTTATGCACCATATAGCAAATTTAGTGTAGGCTCTGCCATCTTGGATGAAAATGGCAATATACACAATGGATGTAATGTAGAAAATGCTGCATATCCAAGTGGAAGTTGCGCAGAAGAGCAAGCAGTAGGAAATATGATTGTAAATGGTGGAAAAATCATAAAGGATATAGTAGTTATAGGCAAGTCAGATATGCTTATAACCCCTTGTGGAGCTTGTAGACAAAGAATTAGAGAATTTTGTGATAGAGATACTATGATTCATATATGTGATGTAGACAAAGGGTATCTTAAAAGTTTCAATCTTAAAGAACTTCTTGCTTATTCATTTGGACCAGATAATTTATAATTGACCCCTCTAATTAACTATTAATAGTTAATTAGAGGTTGTTAATAAAGATATATACTATCTCTCTTTTACATATGGAATACCATCAGCTTTTGGTGCAGTAGCACGTCCTATAAATCCTGCAAGCAGTATAACTGTTAAGATGTATGGCGCAGCTTGTATAAGTTGGACAGGAACTTGACCAATAAATGGTATAGATATGCCTTGTAGACGCATAGAGAGTGCTGCTAAAAATCCAAATAAGAAACAAGAAAACATAGCTGGGATTGGTTTCCATTTACCAAATATCATTGCTGCTAGCGCGATATATCCTTGACCAGCAGACATATTTTGTATAAAAGAAGCATTTTGTGCTATAGAGATATATGTGCCTCCTATACCAGTTAATATACCACCTATTAGTACAGCACGGTATCTGAGAAAGTTGACAGATATACCAGCAGTATCAACTGCTTTAGGGTTTTCACCTACTGCTCTAAGTCGCAATCCAAATCTAGTTTTAAATAGTATCCAGTAAGTAATAGCAACACAAACAAAAGCTATATATACAAGTAGATTATGTCCGCTGATAAGCTTAGAATAGATATCACCTATAATTGGTATATTAGAGAGCATATCTACACCAGGAAGTTGTATTGGCATAAATCTGGCATCACTTGGTAGTGTAGGTGTTTGTCCCGATCTATGAAACCATGCCATGCCAAGTACTACGGTTAAACCTGCAACTACTATGTTAATAGCTACACCGCTAATCACTTGATCACCTTTGTGAGTAATAGAAGCAAATCCATGTACAAGACTGAGTATCATACCAGTGAGTATAGCAGCACCAAGACCAAGCCAAGCTGAGCCAGTTACTGCAGCTACGCTTGCAGCAGCAAAAGCACCAGCAAGTAATTTTCCTTCTAAACTTATGTCAACTACACCTGATCTCTCCGAGAAAATTCCAGCCATAGCCGCAAATATTAGTGGTGTAGATAGGCGTACAGTAGCAGATAGGATAGAGAGGATGTCATTGAGTGAAAATTCCATGTTATGTATCCTTCTTACTTGTTTCTTTATAGAAAAAAGAGAATAATTTTTCTATCCAAGGCTTACTCATATATGCTAAAGCACCGCTAAAAAGAATAATTAGTCCTTGAATAACAAATACCATCTCTTTAGAGATTGTAGGCATATCAAAAGATAGCTCTGCACCACCTTGAAAAAGAGCACCAAATAGTATACTAGCCATGATGATACCTACTGGATGATTACGACCCATAAGTGCCACGGCGATACCTGTAAAGCCATATCCTGCTACAAAATCAAGCATAAGTTTGTGCTGAACACCCATGATTTCATTAACTCCTGCAAATCCTGCAAGTGCTCCAGATATGAGCATTGTAACCATAATAACTTTTTTAGTATTTATGCCAGCATATGAAGCTGCTGGTTCACTAAATCCAACTGAACGCATTTCATATCCCCATTTAGTGTGCCAGATATATATCCAAACAATAAAAGAGACAACCAAAGCAATAATAAAGCTAAGGTTAAGTGGTGAGTCAGATAGTTCTATTCCTACTGTTGCAAATATTGCCTGCATGGAAGGCATCCATGCATTTTCTGCAAAAACTCGACTCTCTGGTGTCATACTGCCTGGTACGATAAATATATTAACCAGTAAATACACCATAAGATTGGCAGCGATAAAATTGAACATGATAGTTGTGATAACTATATGACTACCTCTATAGGCTTGTAGATAAGCAGGTATAGCTGCCCAAGCTGCTCCAAAAAGCATAGCAGTTATAATTGCTATTGGAAAAAGTAACCAAAATGGCAGATATTGATCAAGGGCTATTAGTGCTACAGCAACTCCTAGACCACCTATATATGCTTGACCTTCACCTCCAATATTAAATAACATAGCATGAAAAGCAACAGCAACAGCAAGTCCTGTAAAGATAAAGTTTGTAGCATAATAAAGAGTATATCCAATACCTTCACTGCTTCCAAATGCTCCTTCTATCATAAATTTTAGTGCTTCAATTGGATTTTCACCAACTAAATATATAATTAAAGCAGAGACTAAAAGGGCCATAATTAGATTAATGAGAGGTATTAGTAAAATATCTGCCCATACTGGTAATGGTTTAGATGTTTTAGACATTTATACTCTCCTTGCTCTGTTCATGTGAATTTGTCATCATGAGTCCTAAAGTTTTTTCATCTGCATTATTGGCATCTACTTCTCCTACAATTTTACCGTCAAACATTACAATAATACGGTCGCAGAGTGATATAAGCTCATCAAGTTCACCAGATACTAGCAATACAGCACTTCCTTTATCTCTCATATCTATAATTTGCTTATGTATAAATTCGATAGCACCTATATCTACTCCTCTTGTAGGTTGTCCTACGAGTAGTACTTTAGGAGAACGGTCCATCTCTCGTGCTAGTATAAGTTTTTGTTGATTACCACCAGAAAAATTTGCTGATTTTATATCAGGGTCTTGAGGTCTTACATCAAAATTTTTCATAATGTTAATACAATGATCTTTAATCGCTTTTGTTTTAGTTAAAATCATACCATTGTATGCTAGACTACTGTGATACCCCAGTATAGATGATTCACTTGCAGAAAATTGTGGTATTAGTCCACGTTTTAGTCTATCTTCTGGTACATGAGCAATACTGGCATTTCTGATACTTTTAGGATTTGTCTGCTTCTTGGGAGTTATAATAATATCTGCGATTTTAACTTCACCATGAGTACAGTTTTGTATGCCACAAAGTATTTCAAGCAGTTCACTTTGACCATTTCCAGATACACCTGCAACTCCTACAATTTCTCCAGAGTTTACTTTGAAGTTAAGGTCATCAAGTCGTTTGATACCGTCATCATCTATAAGTCCAAGTTTTTTAACATCAAGTAGGGTTTCTCCTAATTTGGTAGAGGATTTATCAAGTTCCATACGAATTTTTCTACCTACCATAAGCTCTGCAAGTTCTTCTTTACTTGTTTCAGATGTTTTTAAATTAGCAACAATCTCTCCTGCTCTCATAACAGATACGTTATCAGTTAAATTCATAATTTCACGTAGTTTGTGAGTAATTATAATAATGGTAGTACCTTGTTCTTTGAGTGCACGTAAGATATCAAATAGTTGATCAGCCTCTTGCGGTGTTAAAACACCAGTAGGCTCATCAAGTATTAGTATCTTTGCACCTCTATATAGAGCTTTGATAGTTTCTACTCGTTGTTGTTGTCCAACGGGTATGGTATCGATACGAGCGTTTATATCAACATATAGCCCATAATCTTCTTCAAGTTTTTTAATTTCTTTTTTAGCATTAGAGATGCTTTGTGAAAGCATCATACCACTTTCAGCTCCAAGAATGATATTTTCAAGTACATTAAAATTTTCTACTAGCATAAAGTGCTGATGCACCATGCCTATACCAGCATTAATAGCGTCAGTAGAGTTGTGTATGGAAGTCTCTTTAGAGTTGACATATATCTTCCCTTTATCGGCTTCATAAAAGCCATAAAGAATACTCATAAGAGTAGATTTGCCTGCACCATTTTCACCTACTATACCGTGGATTGTGCCTTTATGAATTTGAAGATTAACATTTTTGTTTGCCTGCACAGAGCCAAAGGACTTAGAGATGCCCTTTAGCTCAATTGCTATAGATGATGTAGACATAGATAACTTATGCTATATTTAGTATTTACAGCTATTGTCAGACATATAGTCGTGAACTTTGATTTTACCTGAGATAATATCTGCTTTGGCTTGGTCAACTGCCTTTTTCATTTCGTCTGTGATTAAATTTTTATTGTACTTGTCATATGCCCAGTCTACACCATTTTCTTTTAGTCCTAGTGCTTGTATACCTGATTTAAATTTACCATCTTTAACAGATTTAAAAAGATTATAAGCTGCTATATCTACTCTTTTAACCATAGATGTTAGCATAGTTCCTGGTTGTAGATAGTTTTGGTTAGAGTCTACACCAATAGCTAGTTTACCAGCATCTTTAGCTGCTTGATATACACCTATACCAGTACCACCAGCTGCTGCGAAGATTACATCAACTCCACGGTCAAATTGTCCTTTAGCAAGTTCTCCACCCTTACTTGGGTCATTCCATGCAGAAGGAGTACTACCTGTCATACTTTTAATTACTTCAATTTTAGGATTTACATATTTAGCACCTTGTGCATATCCACATTGAAATTTTCTGATTAGTGGTATATCCATGCCACCGATAAATCCTACTTTTTGATTTTTAGATGCCATAGCTGCAAGCATACCAACTATAAATGAGCCTTCATGCTCTTTAAAAATTATTGATTGAACATTTGGTTGATTAACTACCATATCTATAATACCAAATTTAGTATCAGGGAATTTTTTTGAAACTTTTTCAATAGCAGGACCTTGAGCAAAACCTATGCCAAGAACTGGATTACTTCCTCTTTTTGCCATTTTTTTAATTGCTTGTTCTCTTTGTGTAGGATTAGTAACCTCAAAGCTTTTATAGTTTATACCAGTCTCTTTTTTGAATTTTTCTACACCATTATAAACACCTTCGTTAAATGATTTATCAAATTTACCACCCATATCAAATACTACTGCTGGTTTAAAATCACCTGCACTTAATGTGGCAACAGCTACTGCTAAAATTACTCCTGCTTTCCATACTCTCATTTTTTCCCCTTTTTTGTTTTAAATTTTCGAATTGTAGCACAAAAGCTATTAATTTTTAATGAAGTTATTTAAGAAATATTTAGATGAATTCTTGATATACTGCATAAAATAACTTCAATTTGATAGGTAAAATATATGTTTATTCCCCAAGAGTTTATAAGAAAAAAAAGAGATAACAAACCCTTAAGTAAAGAAGAGATAGAAGAGTTTATTAAAGGTGTTAGTAATGGTAGTGTTGCAAATGAACACATTAGTGCATTTGCAATGGCAGTATTTTTTAATGGTATGAGTTTAGATGAAAAAACAAATCTTACACTTGCTATGAAAAATTCAGGAAATACACTATCTTGGAATTTGAATGGTCCAATCGTAGATAAGCATTCAACAGGAGGTATAGGAGATGTTGTCTCTTTGATGCTAGGAAGTATGTTAGCTGTTTGTGGTCTTTATATTCCAATGATAAGTGGAAGAGGGTTAGGTCATACTGGTGGAACATTAGATAAGCTAGAGTCAATTCCTGGTTATGATGTTTTTCCAAATGATGAGTTATTTAAAAAAGTAGTAAAAGAGTGTGGAGTTGCTATTATAGGGCAAACAAGTTCTTTAGCTCCAGCAGATAAGAGAATTTATTCTATTAGAGATGTGACTGCTACTGTTGAGAGTGTTCCTATGATTAGTGCCTCAATATTGTCTAAAAAGTTAGCAGAAGGACTTGATACACTTGTTATGGATGTTAAAGTAGGAAGTGGAGCATTTATGCCTACTTATGATTTATCTCGTGAATTAGCACAATCTATTGTTGAAATTGCAAACAATGCAGGGGTAAAAACGGAGGCAATCTTAACAGATATGAATCAATGTTTAGCTTATAGTGCAGGAAATGCAATCGAAATAAAAGAGGCAGTTGAATATCTACAAAATAGAAGAAAAAATCCAAGACTACATGTAGTAAACATGGAACTTTGTATATCAGCACTTTTAAATAGTGGTGTTGTAAGTAGTAGAGAAAAAGCAAATAGCATGCTTGAAGATAGTCTAAGTAGTGGTAAAGCCTTAGAAGTTTTTGCAAAGATGGTTAGCATGTTAGGAGGGCCAAATGATTTTTGTGAAAATTATGATAAATATCTCCCAAAAGCTAATATAATTAGACCAATTTTTACACAAAATAAAGGTTTTGTTGAGTCTATGGATGCTATAGCGATAGGTATGAGTGTAGTTGGTCTTGGTGGGGGAAGAATCCGCCCAGAAGATAAGATAGACCATAGTGTAGGTTTAGAAAATATCATAAATCTAGCACAAAAAGTTGATGAAAAAACTCCTATAGCTATAATTCATGCGAAAGATGAAAACTCATTTGTTGAAGCTAAAAAAAGAGTTTTAGATGCTATTAAAATAGGTAATAACATACCTGATGTGAAAGAGATATATGAAGTAATAGGCAGAGGTTAAGGCTACCTGTAATTTTAACCTTAACTTAAAGAAGTTTCAGATATAATCCACGTCTTAATTAAAAAAAACTCTTCAGAAAAGGACATACAGATGTATGCAATCATTAAAAATGGCGGGAAGCAGTATAAAGTTCAAGAAGGCGATATCTTAGATCTCGACAAGTTTGACGCTCAGCCAAAAGAGAAAATCGAGGTGACTGAAGTTTTAGCCGTTAAAGGCGACGAACTTAAAGTGGGAGCTCCATTTGTAGATGGTGCAAAAGTTGAACTAGAAGTTATAACCAACGGAAAAGATAAAAAAGTTATTATCTTTAAAAAGCGTAGAAGAAAAGATTCTAAGCTTAAACGTGGTTTTAGAAGACAGTATACTAAAGTTAGAGTTTTAAGCATAACAGCATAGAACCAAAATAGTTTTCTCAGCAAGCTGTAGCTTTAGTGAGATGAATTTTTAAGGAGCTTTGCTTTTTGAAAAGAAGAATTTTATAAAAAAGGATAACTAATGGCACATAAGAAAGGTCAAGGTAGTACTCAGAATAATAGAGATTCAGCTGGTCGTAGACTAGGCGTTAAAAAATTCGGTGGCGAATTTGTAGTTGCAGGTAACATCATAATCAGACAACGTGGAACAAAAGTTCATGTTGGTGATAATGTTGGAATAGGAAATGATCATACTATCTATGCTTTAGTAGATGGACATGTTGAATTCAAACGTAAAGATAAAAAAAGAAACAAAGTTTCTGTTATCCCCGCATAACTACTAGGCGGATTTAATCCGCCTAACTCCCTCACATGAGATTATTTATAATCTCTACATGTAGATATTATAAATAATTTAAAATAAAATAAATTTCCAAGCTAAAATAGATTCTCCGCAAGGCGGTAGCTTTAGTGAGAGGAATTTTTTAGGAATTTATTTCCTAAAAAAGGAGATATAAAATGTTCGTTGATAATGTACAATTAAATTTAAAAGCAGGTAATGGTGGTGCAGGTGCAGTATCATTCAGACGTGAAAAGCATGTCATTATGGGTGGTCCTGATGGTGGAGATGGAGGACGTGGTGGAAATGTTTTTTTTAAAGTTGATAAAAACACACACACTTTATCTCACTTTAGAGGCTCAGGAAACTTAAAAGCTAAAAATGGACAACCAGGAATGGCAAGAAAGTGTTATGGAAAGTATGGAGAGTCTCTTGAAGTTGTAGTTCCTCCAGGAACGCAAGTTCTTGATGCAGAAACAGGGGAAATTTTACTTGACTTGATTAAAGATGGAGAGAAAGTACTTTTTATTGAAGGTGGAAAAGGTGGACTTGGAAATGTTCATTTTAAAGGACCAACAAATCAAAGACCTTCTTATGCTCAACCAGGGATAAATGGTGAGAGTAGGGATGTGAGATTAGAGTTAAAGCTTATTGCTGATGTTGGACTTGTAGGTTTTCCTAATGTAGGAAAATCAACTCTTATTTCAGTTTTATCAAATGCAGAACCTGAGATAGCAAACTATGAATTTACTACTTTAACTCCTAAGCTAGGAGTTGTTGAAACTGATAATTTTCAATCTTATGTTATGGCTGATATTCCTGGGATTATTGAGGGAGCAAGTGATGGAAAAGGACTTGGACTTGATTTTCTAAAGCATATTGAAAGAACAAAATTTTTACTTTTTATGATAGATATTGCAAACTATAGAGAACTTGAAGATCAGTATCAAACTTTAGCTAAAGAGGTGAAAAATTTCTCTGAAAATCTTTCTAAAAACTCTTATGCAATAGCACTTACAAGAAGTGATGCTTTAAGTAAAGAAGAGGTTGTTGAAAAATCAGAAAAGTTTATAAAGATGCTTGGATTAGAGCCGAATAAAAATGGAAAACACTTTGGTTTTGAAGATGATATCCCTACATACTGTCAAGATGTGGAAGGTTATGATAGTTACGATAATTCAAAACCATATTTTATTTTACCATTTTCATCAATTTCAAGAAAAAATTTAGAAGCTATAAAATATGCACTTTTAGGTGCCGTAAATGAGACGAGAAAAACCATAGAGGGATAATCTAATGCGCGTTGTAGTTAAAGTAGGAAGTCATGTACTGAGTGAGCAAAATCGTATTGAAAAAACGAGGATGCTTAATCTTGTTGAGTTTTTAGTGGAACTTATGAAAAGCAACGAAGTTATATTAGTAAGTTCAGCTGCAGTTGCAGCTGGATATTCCAAGTTAAAACTAGATAAAAAATCACTTCCAAATAGACAAGCCATAGCTGCAGTTGGACAACCTCATTTGATAGAACTATATAATAAAAAACTAGCAAAATTTGATAAAATCGGTGCTCAAATTCTTTTAACTGCAGATGATTTTGATTCAAGAAAAAGAACACAAAATGCAAAATGTGCAGTTGATACTCTCATAAAACATGATGTCTTGCCTATCATAAATGAAAATGATGCTACAGCTATAGAAGAGCTAGTATTTGGTGATAATGATCAGCTTTCAGCTCACGTGGCACACTACTTTGAAGCAGATTTACTTATAATTCTATCTGATATTGATGGCTACTATGATAAAGACCCAAGAAAATATGAGGATGCAGCTATAAAAAAAGTTGTTCATTATATAGAAAAAAGTGAATTAGAATTACCTCAAAATGTAGGAAGTGAATTTGCAACAGGTGGTATTGTAACTAAATTAAAATCGGCAGATTTCTTACTTAATCGAGGACAAGATATGTTTATGTGTAGTGGTTTTGATTTGAGCGATGCAAAAAGCTATATGATTGATGGTATTCACAAAGGTGGAACTCTATTTACTTGCAAGGAAAAATAATGCGTATTATATTTATGGGTACACCAGATTATGCCACAGAAATTTTAAAAGAACTTATTATATGTAAAGATATAGAAGTTCCATTACTTGTAACTCAACCAGATAAACCAGTAGGAAGAAAGCAAATCTTAACTCCACCTCATACAAAAAACCATGCTTTAAAAAACTCTTTATCTGTAGAGATTTATCAGCCAAACACACTTAAGAGTAATGAAGCATATGAGTATATAAATTCTTTTAAGCCAGACTTTATTGTTGTGGCTGCTTATGGGCAAATATTACCAAAAAATATACTAGATATTGCTCCTTGTATAAATCTACATGCATCACTTCTCCCACAATATAGAGGTGCAAGTCCAATTCAATCCTCATTGTTAAATAAAGATAAGTTTGCAGGAGTTACTTCAATGCTTATGGAAGAGGGGCTTGATACAGGAGATATTTTGGGTTTTTCTTACTTTAAAATTGATGAAAAAATAAAAGTGGATAAGCTTTTTGAAAAACTTTCAAATATGGCATCTAAGTTAATTATAAAAACATTAAAGAATTTTTACAGTATAGAGCCACTGAAACAAAACAATTCAGATACTTCTTATGCAAAAAAAATAAAAAAGCAAGATGGATTAGTCTCATTTTCAACTCATAGTGCTAATGAAATATATACAAAATTTAGGGCATATGACCCTTGGCCAGGTTTGTTCCTTGATTCAGGACTGAAGTTAAAAGAGATAGAGTTAATTAAAGGCATAGGTAAACCAAATATTATAATAGCAATAGAAACTAATAGTATAGTTGTTACATGTAAAGAAGGTGCATTGAGAGTAAAAAGTGTTCAACCTATTTCAAAAAAACAGATGAATGTAGTTGATTACGTAAGAGGGAAAAGGTTAGAAATTGGAAGTTCTTTGGTTTAAACATCTTCCTTCTACTCATAAATATATTATTGAAAATATAAAAGATGGAGCAATAGTACCTCCTATAGCTGTTGGTGTTGATTTTCAAAGTTCGGGTGTTGGAAGTCGCGGTAATACTTGGGAGGGAGATGAAGGAAACTTATATTTCTCTTTTTGTGTAAAAGAGAAACACTTACCAAAAGATTTGAAATTAGAGTCAATTTCTATATATTTTTCATGGATAATGAGAGATATTTTATATGAGTTAGGCTCGAAAACATGGATAAAATGGCCAAATGATCTTTATATAAAAAAATCTAAAATTGGTGGAGTTATAACAACTAAGATAAAAGATATGATTATTGGTTCAATTGGTATTAATATACTCCATGCACCAGAGCAATTTGCTACTTTAGATATAAATATAACACCTCAAAAACTGGTAGAAATTTTTATAAAAAAATTAGAAGAAAAAATTTCGTGGAAGAATGTTTTTAGCAAATATAAGATAGAATTTCAAAATAATCTTGGTTTTACTTTCCACTTGGACGGTAAAAAAAAATCATTAGCAGATGCTAAGCTTTTTTCAGATGGTTCTATACAAATAGAAAACAGAAGGGTGTACAGTTTAAGATGAGTATTTTAAAAGGGCAAAATTTTTCTCAAAAAGTGACAAATCAAACAATAGGGTTGTGCTTTAGCGAGATGAATTTTTTCTCACAGAGAGTGGCAAGTACAAGAGAAACTTTGCTTCTAAAAAAGGAGATGGTCAAGTGAGTGAAATTATAGCTATCGCAAATCAAAAAGGTGGGGTTGGTAAAACAACTACAGCAGTTAACCTTGCTGCATCACTTGCTGTTGCTGAAAAGAGAGTTTTGTTAATTGACATTGACCCTCAATCAAATGCAACAACAGGTTTAGGAATTCATAGAAATGATTATGAATACAATATTTACCATGTTCTTATAGGAAGAAAAAAACTTTCACAAGTGATATTGGAAACTTCTCTTCCTACTCTTCATCTTGCACCATCAAATATAGGGCTAGTTGGTGTTGAAAAAGAGTTTTATGATGCAAAAACACAAGGTAGAGAACTTATTTTAAAAACTAAGATTGATGAAATTAAAGATCAGTATGATTATATTATTATAGATTCACCTCCTGCCTTAGGCAGTATCACAATAAATGCTCTTAGTGCAGCAAACTCAGTAATTATTCCTATACAATGTGAATTTTTTGCATTGGAAGGTTTAGCACAACTGCTAAATACTGTAAAGCTTATAAAAAGAACGATAAATCCAAAGTTAGAGATTAAAGGATTTTTACCTACTATGTTTAGTACACAAAATAACTTATCAAAACAGGTCTTTGCTGATTTAAAACAACATTTTAAAAATAAACTATTTGTAGATGAAGAGACATCAAGCTTTGTAGTAATTCCAAGAAATATTAAATTAGCAGAATCACCAAGTTTTGGAAAACCAATTATACTTTATGATGTACAATCCCCTGGTTCAAAAGCTTATCAAAATCTAGCAAATTCAATATTGGCGAGTTAGGATATGGCAAAAAAAGCATTAGGTAGAGGGTTGGGTGCTATCTTTGATGATGTTGAAGATGCGTATAGTAAAGAGATGGGCAGTTCTCAAGATTTGGTAAGAGAGATTGATGTAAGAAGAATTTCTCCTAATCCATATCAGCCAAGAAAATATTTTAATGAAAAAGCTATTAAAGAGCTTAGTGAGTCTATCAAAAAACATGGTCTTTTACAGCCAATCATTGTTGTTGAAAAAGACGATGATTATATGCTTCTTGCTGGTGAGAGAAGATTTCGCGCTACTAAAGAGGCTGGATTAGGAACTATACGAGCAATTGTAGCTGATATAGAGTCAGAAAACTTAAGAGAACTTGCTCTTATAGAGAATATCCAAAGAGAAGATTTAAACCCAATAGAATTAGCAATTGCATATAAAGAACTTATTGAAGAGTATAATATAACTCAAGAAGGTCTTTCTGAGATTATTAAGAAGAGTCGTACACAAATAACAAATACTTTAAGGCTACTAGCTCTTACGGAAAAGACTAAAGATTTAGTTGTAGAAGGAAAAATTTCTCAAGGACATGCAAAAGTAATAGTTGGACTGGAAGCTAAAGATGAACAAACAGTTGTAAACACTATTTTAGGACAAAAACTTAGTGTTAGAGAAACAGAACAGTTAGTAAAAAAACTTAAAACAAGTGAACAAAAAAGTGACAATCAAAAGAAAACACCTCTTAATAATAATTTTGAGTTCTCATTACTAGAAAAAAAGTTAAGTAGCTTTGGTTTAAAGACAAAAATAAAAGCTCACTCTATCACAATCGAATTTGAAAATAGCGAATCTATCGAGCAATTTTTAGAAAAGATTAAATAAAATCTCGCATTTAATAAATAATTTTAGTTAATTATGTTAAAATCCGCACAATTTTAGTTATGTCTATTT
>CAZIAJ010000015.1:14475-16166 GCA_964537565.1 uncultured Sulfurospirillum sp. | reverse complement strand
TACTAATACTATTTGATTCAAATGACTTACCCATGATTTTATATACTTCATCAAATATATCTTTAATATCTACTTTTTCAATATCTTTATTTGGTTTAAAAAAGTTTCTAAAATCATCTATAGTTTTAGATAAATAATCTGTTTCAACAAGTATCTCTTGTGCAACTTCTAATAATTCTTCATCTGTAATACTCTCAAGCTGAACATCTAATATAATATTATTTGCTCCCATAGCGATAATACCCAGAGGTTGTCTCCACTGATGAGCAATCATACTTATCATCTCTCCCATAGCAGCATGTCTTGATTGAGCAATCATAATTTCTTCTTTTTCACGAATCTTCTTGTTCATTTTTTCTTCTTCTGTCATATCTATTATGATAGCTACATACGAAAGCGAATTTTTATACTCTATTGATTGTAAATTTACTTTTACTGGGTAAGTTGTACCATTTTTTCTTTTATGTGTTGTATGAAATGATACACATGCTATTCCATCTGTCAATAGTGGTTCTGAAATTTTATTAAAATACTCTAGTGTTATATTAGTTTTTATATCTATTGGAGTTTTATTTTTCATCTCCTCAAGAGTATAACCAATATTTTTTAATGCACTTTTGTTAGCATATATAAACTTCAAACTTTTTTTATCAAAGATGTATACTTCATTAACAGAATTTTGTACTACAATACTAAGTTCATGTGCTTTTTTCATCTCATTGGTTAACTTTTCTTCTATATGTTTTCGTTTTTTAACTTCTTCAATCAATTTATCGCGAGATATCATAGTTTTTTCTAAGTTTTCTGCCATATCATCAAATGTTTTAGCTAAGAAACCTACTTCATCATTTGATTTAAAACTAGCTCTTATATCTAACTCACCCTTACCAAATTTGTTTACCACTTTTGATAATTTTTCAATAGGTTTTCCTATAAAAACTCCAATAAAAAATGAAAATAATCCTGATATAACTATAAGTAATAAGACAACATATATTATCATCTTATTAACTTCTTCATTTTCTTTTGCGATTATTTTTTTATCTACTTCTACTACTACATGCCAAATTTCATTCTCATTTCCCTTTTTATGATCATTTAATCTAGATTTTTTTCCTCCAAATCCTATACTTTTATCTTTCGATAATATAACTGGAGCGTATGCAATAATACTATCTTGTGTTTCAAAATCACCTATGCCATAGGTTAAAAGTCTTTTTGTTATTTCATTGTTTACCCTAGTAGATAGTGGTGTTTTCCCTTTTTCTAATACTACCAATCCCTTACTTCTAACAATTTTTATATTTCCTTCATACGAGCTATCATATTTTTTTATTATCTCGTCTAAACTTTCTAATATATTTACATTTACTTTTAAAATTCCTATTGTCTGCTTATCTTTTTTTATAGGAATAACAATACCTAGAACATAACCCCCAACACTCTCATCAAAACCACGGTCATCAAAAAAGACTTTACCATCTCCTTTATTATATGCTTGTTTCCACCAATACTTAGTAGAGTGTGCTAAAGTAGATAAAACGCCAGTAGTTGCAATCATAGCTCCATAACGATTTGTTAAAAAAATTTCTCCGTATATACCAGGAAAAGTTGTTTGTTGCTTTTTTAAATACTTTGAAACCTTATTTGTTAAATATGAGTTTATAAAATCACTCTTTGAAGTTCTCTCT
>CAZIAJ010000015.1:0-14465 GCA_964537565.1 uncultured Sulfurospirillum sp. | reverse complement strand
GTAGTAAGTATTACTTTTTTCAAGCTGCTTAATCAATATAGGAGCAGTACTAATTGTTTTAGCAATAGACAACTTTTCATTTAATTTGTCTTTGACATTAGAAGCATTATCGATTGTATGTTTTAAAAAACTTAATTTTACATCTTCTTCCACTTTGCTATAGCTCAAACTACTATAAAATATAGAAGCTATACTTAAAACAGCTATACCTAAAAACATTGCCATGAACATAACTTTATATTTTATATTCATCTATTGCCCCTTAAATTAATATCTTATTTAATATATTTGAGCATCTTAAATTCTCTAATTAATGCCATTTGTCTTTTAGCAACATAGTTTACCAACAGTTTTTTTGCTTTAAGTTTGTCTTCAAAAACAAATACTGCTTCAAAATTTTTTCTTTTTTCTTTTAAGATATATAGTTTTGATTCCAAGTCGATAATTATTGGTATTTTTTCATCATCTAGTACGATATTGAGTCTAAAATCATCTCCAACATTAAATTTAGGAGGAATTACTTCCAAGTAAATATTGACTCCATCTATACTTATATCCAAAATCTTAGCATCAAGACTAAGTTTTCTTTGTTCATAAAAAATAGATACTTTATGTGTATCTTCAGGAACAACTCTTATATTGACTTGTTCTGATGGCTTAGTATCTAAAAAAGTAAGATTTTCTAATACTACTTGTTGAGTTTCAAAATTAATACTCTTCAATTCTCCCTTTATTGCTTTAGGTAAAATTTCTGATTCAATTATGCTATATTTATTAATTGATATAGCTCTTTGCTGTAAATAAGTCATTTTTAGTTCTATTACATCTTCTTCCAAGTTCACTAAAACTCCAGTATTAGTTATATTTAATCCTTTATAAGAGTTGTACAATTTAACTTGAGATTGATTTCTTTTTATAATTTTAAAAAGATTTAAAATTGTCTTTTTTTCATTTTCTTTATTTTCATTTTTTACTGCATCTTTATCATAAACTGCTAATAAATTAAGCTCTGTAATATCATCAAAAGATAAAATACAAAAATCTTCTTTTTTAGGTACACCATAAGCTTTAAGTATAAAGTGCCTACTTTCATGCTCTTTATCTGCAATTTTTACATTAAAAAGTTTACCCATATTAGCTTGAAGTACACTCAACCACTCTATTTCATCTTGATTGTATAAAAAGTTATTATGTTTTAGAAGAAGTGATCCAAATGATGTAAAAAACTTTTTAAATTCATTAATATTTTTTAGTTCAAAAAAATCTAATGTTTTTTTATTGACTATAATCGGTTCACGTTTTTCCAATAACATTAACATATTATCTTGATGTTCAAAAACATCATTTATATATTGATTAAATAACTGTTGATTTCTATCTCTTTTAATGTTATTAGTGACTTCCAAAAGTGTTTCTATAAAAAGGTCGATTGCAATTGGTTTTTTTAGGTACTTATTAACACCTACAGATATAGCTTCAAATAATTTTTCTTTATCATCATATGCACTAGTCACTATAACTTGAACATTTAAGTTTAACTCTCTTATTTGCTTAATCATTTCCAAGCCACTCATCTTTGGCATTTGTAAATCAGAAATAACTATATCAGGACTATTTTTTTCAAAAGATTCCAAGCCTTCTTGCCCATCATTGGCTATAAATATTCTTTTGAAAAATTTTTGAAAAATTTTTGTTGCTTGTTTTTGTAGACCTAGATTATCTTCTACATATAGAAGACTCAAATCACTTGCTGAAGATACTAACTCTTGATATTTATCATTTTTTTCCATACTTTATCCTATAAAAAGTATTTTGTCAGTTTAAATTATAGCAATATTTTATTAATAAGCTCCACTGTTGCTATCTCATCAATACTATGTAACTCAAAAATGTCTTTTTTATTTAGAGATTTAAGGCTTGATTTTTTTCCATCTAGAACCACTTGAACAAACCCATCTTTTAAGCCTAAACTAGGATTACTTCCTTTATATATATTATCTAGTTGATTCAAATTATTCTCTTTTATATGTAAAAGTTTTGACATACTAAAAGTCAAATCAGTATATAGCTCTTTTACTTTTCTCTCATCTTTTTGTAACAAAAGTTGAAAAGTTTGCTCAAATCTTTTTAAAAGAAGATCCATCTCTTTCTCATATATAGATATTTTTGATTCAAAAGAGTGAGCAATAAACATCTTTTTAAAAGATTCTAACTGCTCTTGTTTGTTATATATAACTCGTTTTATATAGGAGTTTAAACTCTCACCTATCTCATCTAATCGCATAAGTATCTCTGTCTTATCAGGAAGTATCATCTCCATAGCTGCACTTGGAGTTGGTGCCCTTAAGTCTGCTACAAAATCACTTATAACATAATCTATCTCATGTCCAACAGCACTCACTATGGGAGTAGTAGCAAAGTGTATTGCATCAGCTACAACTTCTTCGTTAAATCCCCATAAATCTTCTATACTTCCACCACCTCGTCCAATTACAATTACATCTACATGTAAAGCATCTGCTTTTTGGATATTTAAAGCTATATTGTCTCCACAGCCATCACCTTGGACAATAGTGTCAATTATAGTTATTTGTACAAGGGGCCATCTTTTTTGAGCTACTCTAAGCATATCTTGCAAAGCTGCACCCGTACCACTTGTAACCAATGCAATATGATTTATAACTTTTGGAATAGGTTTTTTATTTTCAAAATAACCCTTTACATGTAGAGCTTTTTTTAGTTGTTCATAGGCTAAAGCCAAAGCTCCTTCACCTGCTGGCTCAATACGAGTACAGTTTATCTGGTAGTTTCCTCTTGGAGCATAAACACTAACTGAGCCATGAAGAACAACAGCCATGCCCTCTTCAAGTCTAAACTTCATCTTCATATTGTTTCCACGAAACATCACACAACTAATAGACGAATTTTGATCTTTAAGAGTAAAATAGAGATGTCCTGAGCCATGATAAGTGATACGAGAAACTTCTCCCTCTACACTTACATGTAAGAAAGTTGTCTCTAAAAGAGATTTTATTTGATTATTGAGTGTGCTTACGCTTAGTGTCATCTCTTTTTAGCTATTACTAATGTTGATATGTCCATTGAAAAACTTTTAACAAACTCTGTTGTAAATCCAGCATTATCTAACTCAAACTGTAACATATCAGATGTTAAAAAGCCCTCTATAGAGTTTGGAAGATACTCATAAGCCTCTCTGTTTTTAGAGATAAAACCACCAAGTTTTGGGATTATTTTATTCATATAAAAGTCTTTTATACCAAATAACAAACCTTTTTTATCATCTTTTGTAAACTCTAAAATAACTACATAACCACCTGTTTTTATAACTCTTGCAAACTCTTTAAAAGCTTCTGTTCTCTCTACAACATTACGAATTCCATAAGAGATACTAAGTATATCTGCACTTTTGTCTTCTAAAGGAATTTTGGTTGCATCACTTATAACAAACTCAAAGTCTGGAAATTTTTCTTTTCCAACATTTACCATACCTTCACTAGGGTCTACTCCTAAAAGTTTACTTATTTTTCTACCATTTTTATCAGCTTGTTTTTTCCAGTAGTCCATCATGTCACCTGTACCACAAGCAACATCCACTATCAAATCTATATCTTTTTCATATCTATTATAAGTCTCATCACAAGCACGTTTTCGCCACTGAATATCTATACCCATACTCAAGACTCTATTTGCTTTGTCATATGTTGGGGCGATGTTGTTAAACATCTCTACTATTTTTTTCTGCTTGTTTTGATTGTCCAAAATAATTTCCTTATATAAAAACGTGATTATACAATAAATTTTGTTAAATTTATTGTATAATTAATTTATTATTTAAAAGGAGAAATTTATGAAAAAATTTTATAAACTTAGTATTTTAAGTCTAATCTTAATAGGACTTATAACAGGATGTGGGCAAGCACCAACGGTACAAAATATAGACAACTCTAACTACTTCACACAAGCACAAGCAAAAAATAGTGTTGCAAAGGCGATAAAAAGAGGAGCTTCTAGTAAAGGTTGGAGAACAAAAACAGTTAAAGATGGACTCATTGAAGCAAATATTTTAGTAAGAGGTAAATACTTTGTAGCAGTCAATATCCCTTACAATGCAAAAGGTTATAAAATAAACTACAAAAGTAGTAGAAATTTAAAATATAATCCAACTACTAAAACAATCCATGGAAGCTATAACAAATGGACAAAAATTCTAGCAGATAGAATCAACTATGAGTTGGAAAATGTAGGTATGGATAATACCTCTAGCGAGGTTACAACTATGGAAGTAATAACTCCCGTAGCGAAAAAACCAACCAAAACATACACTAAAGGCTACAAACTTAACCTAAATGGAAAAACAGTATATATAAAACCAGAAATTGTGTATACATCAAATTCTAGAGTTTCAACTGCTGTAAAACAAGAGTGTACTATACCTAAAGCATTATCAAAAAATATACTAAAAAAATCTATTGCAATGGGTATAAACATTGAGTCAAAAAGAGAGATAAAATCAAATGAAATTGAATTAAAAATAGAAATTATTGATGTTGTTAGTACTGGAAATGCAGCTATTGGACACAATAAATTTATGGTTATAAAGGGCTCTTTAGTAAAAGGAGATAAAAAATACTCTTCATTTAAAGCAGCCCGTCGTTCTGGTGGTGGATATTTTGGAGCATACAGAAGCTCATGTTCTGTATTAGCAAGAATCACAAAAGCCCTAGGACAAGATACAGCAGGTTGGTTAACAAACCCTGTTGATGGGGCAAGATTAGGTGATGTCCAACTAATCAGATAGTAACAAATCCTTTACATGTAGAGATTCTACATGTAAAGGTTACTTCTTCGTAAAATGTAACTCTATAAGCTTTTCTAAGACTACTAAAACTTCATCTTCATCACTTAAGGACTGGACTATCGTATGCATACAAGCATCGTAAGAGTCAAAGCCTTTTACTATGAGTTTTGCTGCATATACTAAAAGTCTAGTTGATACTGCTTCTTGTATATCTGTCTCATCTAGGTTTCTTATCTCGGTTGCTATGCTAACAAGTTTTTTAGCTACATCGCTTTGTACACCACTCTCTTTTACTATAACTTTTTCTTCTATATCAGGTTTTGGATAGTTAAACTCTAAAGAGATAAAACGCTGTTTTGTACTTGGCTTCATACCTTTTAAAACATTTTGATAACCTGGATTGTAAGATACCACTAACATAAAATCTGGGTGAGCTTCTATGACTTCGCCTGTTCTGTCAATCGGCAGAACTCTTCTGTAATCAGCCAATGAGTGAAGAACAACTGTTGTATCTTTTCTTGCTTCTATTATCTCATCAAGATAACAGATTCCGCCCTCTCTTACTGCTTTGGTTAGTGGTCCATCTTGCCAGTAAGTTCCATTTTCATCTATGAGGTGACGCCCCACTAAATCTGCTGCACTTAAATCATCATGACAAACTACTGTATATACTTTTCGGTTTAGTTTTTCGCCCATATACTCGATAAATCTTGTTTTGCCACAACCTGTTGGTCCTTTTATAAGAACAGGTAAATCCATACTCGCTGCTGCATCAAATAGTTCTACTTCGTTTGCTTGTGGTAAATAATATGTCATTTTTTTAATCCTATTTTGTTAAATTTATATATACTTCTGGTATAACTTTTGGTAAGTTTTGTCCATCTTTTACAACTGCATATCCATTGCGCCCAAACAGATAACTCAAATACTCTTTTGCATCTAAATCTACTGTAATACAAAAAGAGACAATCCCTTTTTTCTTCAACTCTTCAATGGCTTTTTTCGTATCTTCTATGCCATATCTTCCATCATATCTATCTTCATCATTTGGCTTTCCATCGCTAATGATGAGCAAAAGCTTGGTGCTACTTTTTTGCTTATCTAGTATCTTGGCTGACTCTCTTATAGCAGCTCCAAGACGTGTATAGTAGTAGGGTTGCATACTATCTATGCGTCCACGAATAAGGTCATTGTACTTATCTTTGAAGTTTTTGATGATGTTAAAGTATACTTTTTTGTTCTGCAAAGATGAAAAAGAGTAGATAGCAAACTTGTCTTGAAGTTTTTCCATCGCTTCACTAAAAACCATAAGACCATCTTTGATAACATCTATGATACGTACATCTTGAGTTATGCCACCCTCAGTTGAGAGTGAAACGTCTGCAAGAATAAGAGTCGATATATCGCGTGTTTTTTTCTCGTAAGTCGTGTAAAAGTTTTGATGGTGAGTTGATCTGTTTTGATGCCCTTTGTACTCTATCCATGAGTCCATGTTTATCTCATCACCATAAGGAAGTCTATCGTTTTTGATTCTATCGAGTTCTAGTAAGTCTAGCTCTCCTTGAATCTTTTTTACAGTTCTTTTTAACCTTTGAGGAAGCTCTATAGGAACAACATTTAAAGTAACTTGTGGTTTTATACGAACATAGTTAATCAGATAATCTTTTTTTCTATAATCCCACTCATCTATAAGATGACCTTTGCCAAGTGGATAAACCTCAGTCATGTCTGGTAGTAAATCCAAATCCATCTTGATACGAGCAGATAAGTTCGCCTGTTTTTTTCCTAAGGTAATCTCATCTAAATCCTCTGCATGATAGAGTGCATTTTCATCAAAACTATCATCTTCACATCTATCTACATTGACCTTTTCAAAAATACTCATCAAAGACTCAGGAAGAAAAAGTAAAAAACCATCAGTTTCATGAGTATCGTCTATCTCTTCACTCTTCTTTTTCATCTCTAAAGTATCTATTTTGTCTTTTTCTTGCTCTCTTTGTTGTTCTTCTTCATCATCTTCACTATTTGTTCTTGTTTTTGATAGTATTGGAGGGTATATCCACAAAGGATTTGGATAGTCATTTATCAAATCTTCATTACTTCTATCTTGTGAAGATTTGATAAATGCTAACTGAGAAAACTCGTTTGCTAAATATGAAGTTGCTTTGTCATAAAAAATCTCAAAACCACTATATCTATCTATTAGATATTGTGAAGCTTCTAAATTTTCATCTTTAAGATTTTGACTTGTTATATCTGTACGAGTTGCCATAGCAATAAGCCAATAGTATAACATCTCATTTAGTTTTTTGTTCGGAAAGTATGCAAAAGATGCTGGTAGATAGATAGACTTATCATCTTGCCAAGTAAGAAAAAACTCGTTGCCAAAAAAAGACAGTTTTTCAAGAAAAGTTCTTGAGCGTTCCACATAACGCTTATCAGTGATTTGTAAATCTTTGCCTTTTTCACCACCTAGGAGATGGTGAAACACAAGCAAAGATTTACTGATATCCGTAAAATAAACTCTTTCACTTTCGTGAAATCTGTTTACTTTTTTGTTTAGAAACTTGTCCCAAACTTTGCCAACACTCTCTTCAAATTCAAGAAAAAAATTGAGCATTGGCGTTAAACTTACGCCTCTTCTTTTACAAAGAAACTAGCAAAGTAAGTGATAAGTCCTGCAAAAACAAGAAGCCCAAAACCAAGACGAACAAAGAATATGCCTCTAGTAGACTCTAAAGAATCCATAAAACCAACTAACTCAGTTCCCATTCTAAGGTCCATTATCTGAACGATTCCTGCAGCTGTTAGAGCGAAAGTAAGACCTAACATACCGATATTCATCATCCAAAAAGAGCTTAATTCTAAACTTTGAGCTTTTGCACAGTTTCCGTGAGGACGACCTCTTAGAATAGGCATAGCATAAGAAATCATAGTAAATATAATCATAATATACGCACCATAAAATGAAAGGTGACCATGAGCAGCTGTAAGCTGAGTTCCATGAGTATAGAAGTTTATAGGTGCAAGTGTGTGCATAAAGCCCCAAACACCAGCTCCTAAAAATGCCATAACTGCAGTTCCCTTTGCCCAAGTAAGTGCTATTTTGTTATCATGCTGTATCTTTCTATCTTTTGCCATATTGAATGCAAAAAGAACCATCAAGAAAAATGGTAAAGGCTCAACTGCTGAAGCAATAGATCCAATCCATAACCAGTACTCAGGAGCACCCATATAGAAAAAGTGATGACCAGTTCCAAGAATTCCAGAAACCATAGTCATAGCGATAATAAGGTATAACCATTTATCAATATGCTCTCTATCAACTCCAGTTACTTTGATAAGTACAAATGCTAAAATAGCTCCTAAAATAAGCTCCCAAGTAGCTTCAACCCATAAGTGAACTGTAAACCACCAGAAAAACTTATCCATAACAAGGTTTTCAGGTACATAAAAAGCGAACAAAAAGAATACTGCAAGACCTAAAAGACCTGTAATTAAAACGGTAGTGATAACTGTTCTTCTTCCTTTTAGTACTGTCATTGTAACGTTTACAATATAAGAAACAACAACAAGAACAATACCAACTTTAGTTGGTAAAGGTTGTTCTAAAAACTCTCGCCCCATAGTAGGTAACAAGTTATTAAATGTAATCTCTGTAAGAGTTGCATAAGGAACGAAAAGGTAACCCAAAATCGTAGCAACACCAGCTGCAGCAAATACCCAAAAAGTGATAATAGCTAACTTTGGACTCCAAAGCTCTCTCTCAGCCTCTTCAGGAATAAGATAATAAGTAGCACCCATAAAACCAAATAGTATTAGAACTATAAGTAAGTTTGTGTGTACCATTCTAAGAACATTAAAAGGAATCAGTGGGAACAAAAAGTCTCCATAAAGATACTGAGTACCCATAAGAATACCAAAAAGAATCTCTCCAGCTAGAAGAACCAATGCAAAAATAAAATATGGTTTTGCGACCATTTGTGAACTATATTTCATATTTTTATCCTTCAATTGTTGGTGGCCATTCATTGGCATTGATTTTTGATGTCCAAATTAAGAAGTCTGATAAATTATCAACTTCTGCTGGAGTCAAGTTAAACTGTGGCATTTTTCTTCTATCTGGTATATTTAGAGGTTGTGCAGCCATCCAGCCTTGCATATATGCTTTAAAACCTTCAACATCTCCAGCTCCTCTTCTTTGAAATACATTCATAAGCTCTGGTGCAAAGTATGCTCCCTCACCTACAATAGTGTGACATCCAACACAGTTATTTTTTTCCCAAAGTGCTTTTCCCGCTACAACACTTTCACTCATTTGCCCTTGATTTGAGCGTTTTGGAATCTGCTGTACAGTGTCAAAAGTAAGTGCAATAAATATCAATAGTGCAAATAAACCACCACCATAATAGATATTTTTTGCCATACTCTTCGTTATACGTTCAGTCATTATCTCTCCTTTGTAATTTCTACTCTCTTGTAGTTATAGAATTATAGCAAAGCAATATTTAATTCTACCTTTTAGTAGTATTTAAAAATTTATTTGCTATTATTTCATGAGGAGAAGATATGGAACTAAATAATACATCACAATATGCTATAAGAATTTTAAGCTATATTGCAAATAATAAAGATACCTTGTGCAGTGCAAAAGAGTTATCACATATACTTAATATCCCATATAAATTTCTAACTAAAATTACAACAGAATTAGTAAAAGCAAATTTTATACTATCTATTAGAGGAAGAGAAGGAGGCTACAAACTTTCACGTCCAGCCTCTGAGATAAGTATAATGAACATACTAAATCATTTTAATGAGTTTAACCATCAAAAAGAGTGCTTACTTGGTATAGGTATGTGTGATGGCACAAACAAATGTGGTCTACACGATCAATGGGCAAAACCAAAAAAAATGATAAAAACTATGTTTGAAAATACAACACTTGCAAATCTTGAAGAAGGAAATTATAAAATATGATTACAAAAAAAGAACTTCCTCCAGGAGATTTTGGTATATGGGTTATCATTTATGTTGAGTTTGTCACTTTTGCTGCACTTTTCATAGGCTATGCCTTTGCAAGACGAGCAAATGTTGAAATGTTCAATCAATCACAACTTCTTCTTGACCAAAAATCTGGATTTATCAATACACTTGTTCTTATAACAAGTAGTTGGTTTGTGGTAAAAGCTGTACAAGCTATCAAAAAAAACAACTCAAAACTATCTTCCGATTGGCTTCTTAGAGCTATGGGAGTTGGCTTAATCTTTATAGTAGTTAAACTCATGGAGTTTGCAGATAAGTTTGAGCAAGGTATAAATCTGAGTACAAATACATTTTTTATGTTTTATCTTATGCTTACAGTTTTTCACTTTCTTCATGTTGTACTTGGGCTTATCATACTTTTTAATATATACAAAAAAACAAAACTTGGTGGATATAGTGACAAAGATCACATAGGTATGGAAACTGGTGCATCTTATTGGCATTTAGTAGACTTACTTTGGATTGTTCTTTTCCCTTTAGTCTACATAATGAGATAGGTTGGCTATAATGAAAATATATATTACCTTAGTTTTTTTAACACTGTTTGCATTTCTTTCTGGTTGGCTTAAACTTATTAGTTCTGGAGTAATTGCCATTTTGCTAGTTACTACTTTTATAAAAGGGCAATTAATTATTGATTATTTTATGGGATTAAAAGAGGTTCAGTTTAAGTATAGAGCTATACCTATTGTTTGGTTAAGTGTAGTTCTTATATTTATAGGAATTGCTTACTATACGTAAGACTATTGAAGGGCGATGGAAAACACTCCTTCTGAGACTTTTGTTCTATCTTCAAATATCTCAAAAGATAGTGATTTAAAATTATCAAGCTTATGAACTAACACTACATGTATTACAAATCTTTTAGAGTTTACCTCTTGTAAAAGTTTTATATTTTTTAGAGTTATAACAAAGCCCATTCTTCCATCATTTTGGTCATCTTTGATTCCTGATGAGCTTTGAGCAGCAGCTTCAATGAGCATACCAAGTGTTGGTACCTCATCAAAACCTACTTCTACATCTGCACTTACTTCATCTGCTCTCATAAGAGTTTTTACAAACCTTACAGGAGATAGATGAGGTATACTAAAATCGTCCATTAACTACTTATTTTCGTTGATATATGCTACAAGTGTATTTGGTGTTGAAAATACACCACTCTCTTCTCCAGCATCTTTAATCTTCACACCAAATTCTTTTTCAATGATAAGTGTTATCTCAATAGCATCTACACTATCAAGCCCCAAACCATCATCTCCAAAAAGTGCCATATCATCCCCTATTTCATCTACTTCTATATCTTCTAAACCTAAACCATCTATTAGTTTTACTTTTAAATCTGTTGTTGTTATCAAAATCTTCTCCTTATTTTATTAATTTTTTTCTTTAAAGCCAATTTTCTTACCGACTGAACTTTTTGTTATTATCATATCGTTATGCAGTTTAAATACTATATGCATAGACCCAAAAACTTTTTTTAGTGCCTCTTTTAGCTCTTTTTGTTTTATAATTCTACTTGACTCTATATAAATATCTAGCACTTCATCTCTAAGTGCTTTTTCATCTTTTCGCACTTTCACAAGTGCACACTCCACATCATCTAAACTCTCAACAATACTCTCAATCTGAATAGTAGAAATTCTCTTACCTGCTACTTTTGCTAAATTTGAACTACGACCAAGTAGTTTAAACTCATGCTCACTCAACATCTCTACTATATCTTCTGTCTGAAACGGTAATTCTACCTTCCTAATAGTATCATTTAAAACTTTTTGAGCCACAAAAGGTGAGGAGATATTTAACATATTGTCACTCTCTCCAATCTCAACACAATCATAAGCCCTTAAAATCGTCTCATCATCTACTTTATATGCCATCATGCCAGTCTCAGTTGAAGCAAAAAGTTGCATAACTGAACTATCATAACTCTCTTTAAACTCTTTTGCATCTTCTGGTGATAATGGTGCTGTTGAAGTTAAAAAATATGAACCACTAAACTTTGTATCTTTTTTTATACGATTTAGTGCTTTTATAAAAAGTGGTGTTGTTACCACTAAAGTGCCTTCTACTTCAGCTTCGCGTGCCAACTCTTCTGGTATAAAGTTCTCTTTTACCCAAACATCAATATCCATCTCAACAGGAACAACTCCACCAATATCAACTCCATATATATGAACAAAAGGTACAGTAGTTACTATTCTGTTAAACTTCATATCTTTTGGAAGGGTATCTATAAGCGCCCATGCCTGTTTTTTTGAATTTTGTTTTGTTTTATAAACTCCTGTTGGAGTTCCAGTAGTACCAGAAGTAAAGTACAAAAACTGCATCTCATCTTGCTTTAAAAAATCCTCACCAAATGACTCAACATGAGCTTTAAGAGCTGGTTGTGCTTTATCATATATAATATCAAAAATTTCATTTTCATAGCAGTATAGTGCATGTGAAAGTTGTTCTACCTTGCTAGTTGGATTATCAACCTTTGCAATTTCAACATAACACTTTTTATCCATATCATAAATCTTCATACTACTTCTCCTTAAAGGGCGCTATTTTATCATAAAGTTACATAAAGTAGAAGAAAAATAGTCCCTATCCCTATACTTATGACTAGACCTATAGAGTAAAGAGCTACAGTACTACTAAAAATCAAAACTCCAAATCCTGAAAATGTACTCATTAGAGCAAAGAAAATAGCTTTTTTTGTTGCATTTGGTGTTTTTGTTTTATACATGTAGATACCATAATCTATACTAATAGCTAACAAAATAACCAAAGCAAACATATGCATAATATTAATCTTGCCCATGAGAGTTATAGCAAATAGTGTTGAACTCATAGGAAAAATTAGATACATAAGTGGATAAAGCATTCTTTTTCCAGCTACAAAAACAAGCACAATCAAGATAAAAACTAAAGATATAACTGTGTACTCACTAAGTGTTTTTTTCATCTCTTGTGTATCATTTTTTAAACTTTTTGCCAAGTTTACTACTTGTACAAAATCACTCTTTTTTATCTCAGTATTTTTATCTACTAAAGCTGTTGTATAGTATCTTTCATTCTCTTTTATTATTTTAAATTTTATATCATCTGGCTTATTGAAATCACATTTTAAATTATCTATACCTGCATAAGCATTTTTAAATGTTCCTACTTTAAAACCTATCTCTGTTTCATAGCTAGTTATCATCTTTTTTATACTATCAAAACCATACTTTTTAATCTCATCTAGCCTCTTTTTACACTTCTTTTTACTCAATACAAAATTACCAATACCTAACATGTTTGGGTATTGCATTAGAAGATTTTCATATCTCTGTAGAAGCTGTTCTTTTGTTTTAGCATTGATAAGAAGTATCTGAAAGTTACTATTTGGTAAACCATCTTTAAACTTTTTAGTAAAACTCTTAAGTTTTTTATTTTGATAATCAAGATTTTTCAACTCACTATCAAAACTAAGATTACTATAAACATAAGCTAACATTAGGAGTGATATAACCACCACATACAGAGGATTTATACCTTTTCTTTGAGAACTATTTTGTTTTAATTTTGGAGGCTTTATATCGAGATAGACAAAAGTCCAACTAAAAAGGGCATATGCAACACTAAGAGATACTGCACTAAACACAGCAAGTTGTGAAAAAAGTTCTACATCAATAAAACTAAAAATTACAAAAACACCAAAAGTTGTTAAAAAACCTAAAAAAACTTTTTTATCAAATATCGGTTTTTTCAATGAAAATCTCTTATGAAAATAGTAGTGAAACATATAATCAATAGAGATAGTAGTAATACTAATCCCAAAAACCAAAGCGAGTATACTTATACGCTCATACACTAACCAAGTAATCAAAATAGCTGATATTACTGAACTTCCGATAGCTAAAATAGTGTTGAAAAAAAGCTTATGATTTTTGAGCATAAAAAAATAGAGGATAAGAAGCATTATAGAAGAAAACAGCATTATCCTTTGGGCATCCCCTCTTATAAATGCTGAATTTTCAACAAGATAATAAAATGGTGCAATTGATATAACATCTTTATGCTTTTGTAAAATTTGATTTAGTTTTTTATACAATACTCTAGCCTGACTTGCATCTGCGGTATCGATTGAAGTTTCAACTTTTAATAAATATCCAAAATCTTTTAATCTAGTATATCTTTGTACTTCTACTGTTTTTAAAGAAAAAAGCTCCAATGGATCATAAGTGTTTATAGGCATATAAAATAATGAGTTAGATATAGTATCATATATCTTTTGAAGCTGTTTTTTTACCTCAGTATTATCTATCTTATTATTATTAAAATCGGCCAAAAGGAGATAATACTCTTTCATATACTTTTTTAACTCATTTGAAGGAGCTGTTGAAAGTTGGACTTTAGAGATATGAGGTACCTTTTTTAACTCTTTTGTTATCTCGTAAAGCTCATCTAAACTCTTTTGCTCAAAACCTTTTTTTGCTATAAGTATCTCATCTCTAAAACCAAGCTTTTTTGCTATATCAAATAACTCCATACTTTTTTGTGAAAAAAATATCTCTAAAAAATTCGTAGAGAACTTAATTTGAGATGAAAAAATAGTATATGTAGAAAGAAG
>CAZIAJ010000014.1:0-16587 GCA_964537565.1 uncultured Sulfurospirillum sp. | reverse complement strand
GAGTAGGCATATTGTATGCAAACAAGCTTTTAGTAAAGATAAGAAAAATAAATAAAGTTATCGTTTTAAACATAAATTATAGTTCTATATCTTAAGAATCTAGCTCATCAAGCTCAGCTTCTGCTGCTGCGGCAATCTTTTTATCCGATTTGATTGATGCTTTAGCTGCTTTTTGTGCAATCTTTTTATCAACCTTACCATTATACATTGGTGATGTAGTTAGTGAGGTTAGTGTTGGCAAGATTTTTATAGTAGTTGTAAGTTGAGTTGCTATTGTTTTGAGTGCACCAACATTTTTAAGTCCCCAAATCATATTGTCTTTTGCAAACTCTAAAATCTCTTTATCCCAAGCTACAGCTGCGTATCCATTGATAGGAGTTGCTATTGCAAGTTTTCCCATAGCAGCACTATATTTTGCTTTATTTTTAACTTTTGCATTTTTTATAAGATCTAGCAGTTTTGAATTGTCTTCTACTACACTCTCTTTATATTCTGCTTCACTAAGTGATTTTTTCTTATGTAAAATCTCTTCTTGAAGAGTTTGAATCTCTTTTGTTTGTTCCACAGAAGCCAATATGTCTTCATTTGCATTTGCAATATTGTCTTCAAAGCTTTTAGTTAGTGTTTGTAAGTATTTTAGTCGTTTATCTGCCTCACAAGTATCTTTAATTTTAGTAGGTATTTTTATATTTTCAGCACCTTCTACACTTTTTAAAGCCCCTTCAATGGCAAGTGATAAAACTTTTTCTGTTACCATTTGAGTAAAACTAGTAGCTCCTCCAGACATTCTTGGTATACACTTTGAATGTTGTTTTTGTACGTTTGTATCCTTTTTTTGATTACTATTTCCACTTGCTGCATTGACAATATCTCCTAGTCCAAAAGCAGACAATAGAGATGCCGCAGAAACACTTAAAACTAATTTTTTTAACATTTTTTTCCTTAACAGATGATTTTAATTTTGAAAATGATACAATTTTTAAACTTAAAAAAAAAAACAAAGGTAACTAGATGAAGAAATATTTTGTTATTACGGCATTATTAATTGGTGTATTGAATACACAAATTTTTGCAAAAGAGGTAAAAATTGAGCAAAAAGATGTACGTGAAATCAATAATTATGTGGAAAAAACCACTATGGCTGATATTGATGATCAGATAGAAAATAGTATACAAAAGTATGCCCAAGATCATAATTTTGAATTTGGTATTGATGAGAAAAGAGGCAAACATTTCATATATGCTATTGAAACAGTTGCTCAAAAACCAATAGATCCTGATTTTGTTAAGAGTTTATCTGTTGCGTATGAAAAAGCTTTTTTTGCTGCACAAGAACAGTTTGTTATGGATATATTTGGAAAAGTTATATCTCAAAAAGAGTCAGAACTATTTTCTAATAGCTCAACAAATGCAAAAGAGTTTGATTCTGATAAGATTAGTAATAAAGGTATAATGGCAAAGATTGGTAGAGTTTTTGATAAGTCATTATCATTAGCTGAAAAATCATTAGACAATGCACTTATGGAGTTAGGTGTAAACTCTTCAGAGATAGAAAAATTAAACACAAAAGAGAAAAAAACACTCTTTAAAAATAAATTTGTTTCCAACAGTATGAAAGAAGCATATGGTAGAGTTTCAGGCTTTATCCCAATAAAAACCTTTGTAGGTAAAGATGAAACTGGCCAATACGCAGTTGGAGTTATCGCTATGAGAAGTGATAAAACATCTCAAATTGCAAAAGATATTTCACGACAGAGAGATACTCTAATAGAAGGAAAAGGTAGAGATATCAAAGATATTGTACCTACTGATAAAAAACAACTACTCAATGAGTTTGGTCTTAGGTTAGTTTTTGATGCAGCTGGTAAACCAGCTCTTATCTCATACGCACAATGGGGATTTAATGCGACAGGACTTGATTCATATATGAAATCACAAGCAAAGAAAAATGCAAAAAATATGGCTCAAGATATGGCAGATTCTATGATAGCAGATTTTGTAAACGGTAACTTGCAAGTTTCATCATCAACAAAACATGGAGAAATTATAGAAAGAGTTCTTGAGCGAACTGGTGGGGCAGATGGAATTGTCGCAGATAAGACAATAAAAAATATTATTGATGAAACTACAAAAAATGCTAAATTACAATCATCTATGAAACTAGCAGGAGTTAGTACAGTTAGAAGATGGTCTACTATTAACGAGCATGGACTATATGTAGCAGGAGTTGTTAGGAAATGGACATTTGGTGGATTAAATGCAGCTAAATCAGTTCAAACAGGAAGAGGAATAAAAAAAGTGAAAAAAACAAATAAAAAAAGTAACTATTCTAGAAGCGTAAATGAAAGCTCAGAATACAATACTGTAAATGATTTTTAGATGAAAGTATCAAATATGTTTCTAAGATTATTTTTAATAGTAATCTCTTTTTCTACAATTGTGCTAGCAAACCAAGGTACTAGAGTTGAAAAAGTGACACAAATCAGCGGTTATGGAATTAGCAAGAGCGCTGCAGTACAAAATGCTCTTGTAGAAGCAGTTAAGCAAAAAAATGGAGCCTATATAGAGTCTGTAAAAGGAGTATTTAGCTCGTATGCTCAAAGTTCTGTATCTGTAAATGGTGACAATGTAAATGCTACTAAAATGGACGATGGAATAGTTCAAAAGATAAGAGTAGCTACGCATGGTTATATTGATGGTTATAGAATTTTAGATATTGTAAAACATGAATCAGATTATGAAGCTATTATTGAAGTGAGTACAGTAGAGTATAGAACACCAGGCAATAGTGCTCATAAAAGAAGGAAAATAGTTGTAGTACCATCGTATACAGAAAATATTGCTTTTAGGGTAATGGATAAGTTAAAAAGTATCAAAGATGTAAGTTATAACCTTACACAAGAACTTACAAATTCAATTACACAAACAAGAAAATTTTCTGTTTTAGATAGAGCCAATAAAAAAGCTTATAATGATGAAATGAAAGTTATTTTATCTCCAAATGCTCAAAAAGAAGAGATTTTAAAACTGGGGCAAGTTCTTGGTACAGATTATCTAGTTGTATCAACAATAAAAGAGTTCAAGATAGTCAACAAAACAGTTAAGATAAAATCTATAGATAAAGAGATTAAGAAGTTAAAAGCTTATGCAAGAGTTCATTATAAGATATTGGCTATGGCAACAAGACAAATAAAATGGTCAAATACGATAGATTTTGAGTTTGTTCCAAAAGGAAGTACTACACAACAAATTTTTTACAATACACTAAAAAGAATCAGTACAGAATTGACTAGAGATATTATAGATAATATATATCCTTTAAGAATAGCTAAAATTTCAGCTAATGGTGATGCTATTATTATGCAGTCTACTAAACTAGGTGATGTGTATGATGTGTTTGCACTAGGTGAAAAACTAGTTGACCCTTATACCAATGAGTTTTTAGGTTATGATGAGATAAAAACTGGAAAAATAAAAATAGTACGAACTTTAGCAAAAGTTTCTTATGGTGAAATTTTAGAAGGTGACGTTCAAAAAAATAGCATTTGTAGAAAAGCTAAATATTTATCAAAAAAAGTATATTCTAAAAAACAAAATATGCCTGATAGAGAGATTGTACATAAGACTACTAATGGCAAAAAAAGTATAGCTATTAAAAGTTTGAGTATTAGCTCAAATATAGATAAGTATAAGCATAAGTATATAAAAGATACAAACATAGAAATCAAGATTAAAAATTTAGTTAATAAGTCTAAAAAATATAAAGTACTTACTCGAGATAAAGAGCAAACTCAGGCACTTATGGATGAAAATGAACTTTCAAAAAGTGATCTTTCAGATGATATGAATGAAAACTCTATGAAATTTTTAAATGTGGATTATCAACTATTGCCAAAAGTAACTAAATTTAAAATTTCTACAAGGTCTAAAAAAATTCCAGATATAGATGCTTATGATAATAGTGACTATATAAAAATGGAATTAAATGTAGTAGTTATTGATAGAAAGGGAGAAGTTGTTTTTGAATCTACAAAATCAGATACATTTACTCAAAGTTGGGGTAGTGACAAGAAGTTAAGAAGAACTGCACCATCATATAAAAATATTAATAAACTTGCAAATAAAATTGTATCAAGTGTTTTATACGATTTATTAAATGAAAAATCACAAATGATGAACAAAAAGTTTATTACTGTGGTAGATGTAGATAAAAAGACTATCTATTTAGATTTAGGAGATAATGAAGATATTGAAGAGGGAGATATTTTCCCTGTATATAAAGAGCCTAAAGTAAAAACTATTAAGAGAACTGGTAAGACAAGATTGAGTTACGGAGATAAAATTGCAACAGTTAAGATAGATGGGATTTATGAAGATGGTGCTGAAGCTATTGTTATTAAAGGAAAAATATCTGATATTAAAGAGGGATATGTTTTAAGAGTTAAAAAAAGAAGAAAGAAAAAATAGTATTTTAGTAGTAATAAGGCTATTGTAAAAAATAGCCTTTATTGTTTATTTGCTTTTTCATAATCTTCTGGTCTATTTAAATTAGTAAAAAGATCATCATCTTCAAAATCTACATATTTTGTTTTGACCAATTCTAGCATATCTCTTATCTTATGATTGTTCTTTTCTATTTGTTTTTTTAAAATAGGCAATATTCTTGGAGAGTAAATAGCACAAAGCTGATGAGAGCCATAAGGAGAACGAGCTATTACTGCATCAAAATCATCTTTAAGTGAGATAAGCTTTTCATAAACATCAGATGTAACAAATGGAGTATCAACGCTTAAGACACAAACAGAGGTAGTGAACTTTTTTAGTATACTGTAAAGAGCGATGAGTGGAGAGTATTCGTTAAATTTATCTGTATCTTCAATAAAGTCTATTTTGAAGTCAAATTTGTTTTTAGTTTTGCAACTTACATGTAAAGATAAAAAGTTGTTTTTATGCTTATCTATCTGAAATTCAGTTAGAGTATTAAATGAGCCAAAAGGAAGCAGTGCTTTATCGCTTCCCATTCGACTACTTTTACCACCTGCAACTATAACACAAGGTAAGTTTATCATTTATCTTGGGTCTACTATCTTTCCAGCGATGGCACTTGCAGCTGCAACTGCAGAGTTTGCTAAGTAGATTTCACTACTTCTGTCGCCCATACGACCCACAAAGTTTCTATTTGTGGTAGAGATACATCTCTCTTTTTTGCCAAGTATGCCCATATATCCACCAAGACATGCTCCACAAGTTGGATTTGAAAAAACAGCACCTGCATTGATAAATATTTCTACTAAACCCTCTTTTTGTGCTTGAAGTGAAATTTTTTGAGTAGCTGGAGTTATTATAAGTCTCGTTTTTCTTGCTACTCTTTTTCCATCAAGAATTTTTGCTGCCATTCTCAAGTCTTCTATACGTCCATTTGTACAACTTCCTATAAAAACTTGGTCAACTGCTAAATCATCAGCTACTGCTTGGCTTATCGGTTTTCCATTTGATGGTAGATGAGGGTAAGCGATGACTGGTTCAAGTTTTGCAACGTCTATCTCCAAAGTCTGCACATAAGTTGCATCATCGTCAGAGTAAAACTCTTTTGATGGTCTTGCTAAAGTTTTATCTGCTAAAAATTCTCTTGTTATATCATCAACTGCTACAATGCCATTTTTTGCACCAGCTTCTATAGCCATATTACAAAGACTAAATCTATCCGCCATGCCTAAATGAGCTATAGTGTCACCAGTAAATTCTAGAGTTTTATATAGTGCTCCATCTACTCCAATAAGACGAATAACCTCTAAAATCAAATCTTTACCATATATGTGTTTACCAGGTTTTCCACTAAATACAACTTTGATAGCTTCAGGTACTTTAAACCAGTTTCCACCAGTTATCATAGCAAATGAGAGATCAGTACTTCCCATACCAGTAGCAAATGCTCCTAAAGCTCCGTGAGTACAAGTGTGAGAATCTGCCCCAATGATAACATCTCCAGGAACAACTAACCCTTTTTCTGGAAGAAGTGCATGCTCTATACCCATATCTTTTTCATCAAAAAAGTGTTTTAGGTTGTGTTTATATGCAAAATCACGGCTAATTTTTGCTTGGTTTGCTGAAGCTATATCTTTTGCAGGTATGAAGTGGTCCATAACTATAGAAAACCCATCTGGATTTGCTAGTTTTTCTACTCCACTATCTTCAAATGCTTTGATACTTATAGGAGTTGTTATATCATTGCCTATAACCATATCAATATTGCACTCTATAATCTCACCAGCCTTAACAGCTCTACCTACATGCTCACTAAATATCTTTTCTGTGATAGTTTGACCCATCTAAATACCTTTTTTCTTTTATATTAGCAAAAAAAAACTAAAAAAGTGATTTTATGGTACTACTTGTTATCAACTTAGGCAAAACTAGATAAAACTTATATAAGTTAAAAAGTAGTGTTAATCAGTTTAAATATCTTCTGTCCAAGCATATGAGTAGTTGGCTCATTTAGTCTAATTGATAATCCAGATATACCGATAGCTCCTACAAACTCATTTTTGTTGTTAAAGTATGGAACAGCTATAGATTTTAGACCAAATTCATGCTCTTCATTTCCTATAGCATAACCTCTCTCTTTTACTAAATCTATCTCTTTTTTGAGTCTGTTTATACTTGTAATAGTGTTACTTGTATACTTTTTTAAATCAAGTGTACTTATATCAATATCTCCAAATGCAAGTAAAATTTTCCCAAAGCCATTTGTATGAAGAGGAGAGTGACTCCCTATAGCATCTCTTGTTTTTATGACTCTATTGGATTTATCTATCTGATTTAAGTATAAGACTGAGTTATTGTCTAATATACCTATATAAGAGCACTCTTTAGTTATATAAAAAACTTCATCTAATATTTTTCTTGTTTTTTCAATAATCTTTTCTCTACTGTCTTGTTGTGTAAACTTTCTCATCAAATCACTTAAAATTATCTCTTTTGAATTATCAAGGTATTCTATAAATTCTTCTTTAATGAGTGCTGTTAAGAGTCTCGACATAGTACTTTTATCGATATCTAGTTTTTGACATAAAAGACTAGCAGTCAAAGGTTTTTCACTCAGCATAATCTCTTTTAGTATATAAAGACCTCTTTTAAGTGATTTACTTTGATTCATATTTGCCTCATTGTGTTACTTATTAGCTAAATTATAGCAAATTTTTTATTTTAATATACAAGAAGATATTAAAATATTTTCTCACTATACAAAACTACTATTTATTATACTTTTTAAAATGCCTATGTATCAAGCTATGTAGCTATTATAAAAGTTTTATTAAAGAAAAAATAGTAAGAAAAAAGTTTCATTTTAATTTATATTTTATATGTATAAATACTAAAATTAATAAAAACTAGAAAGGTTTTATACTATGAATTCATCATATATGGACTTATCAAAACTAACAGCAGATGATGACTTAACTCCAGTTCTTGGAGGAGTGTGGCCAGGTATCCAGATTTATTACCCTCCAATAAAATATAATCCACTCGATGGAACTTATGAGACAATAGAACAAGCAAAGTATAGATTGCAAAAACATGCATATCAAACAAAAGCACATACACTTTTATTTGATTTAGAAGATGGGTGTCGAATGAAAGAGATGTCAAGAGTACTTTTACTTGAGGAGTTACCAAAGTTTCCTGAGCGTGATTCTCAGATTGCTCTTAGGATTAATCCTTTTAGAACACCAGAGTATGAAGAGGACTTAAAACTTATCAAACAAATTCACAAGTATATTGATGTTTTAGTTTTGGCAAAAGCGGGAGAAGTTTATGGTGATGCAGAGATAAGAGATCTATCTTCTTGGCTGGTTTCGATAGGAAGCAATATAACAATTCAGCCAATTATAGAGCATCCAAGGTCACTTCAGATTGCAGATAAGCTTATGATGCACTCAACTGTAAAACATGTTGTTTTTGGAATTCATGACTTCTCTAAGGCGATGGCATACAAAATAACACCAGAAGGCTGGATAGATGAGCTTGAGACGTTTTTCAATATCCTTACGATGGAAGCTAGAATTAAAGGTCGTGGAGTTATAGGTGGTGTTGAAGTTCTTTTGACTCCTAATTCTCTACCTGATAGCTGTTTAGAGAAAAAAGATATAAGAAGATGGCTTGATTTGCATGGCGATATTGAGAGTAGACACGTATATGAACATGCCCAAAGAGAGACTGCAATGGGGCTTACAGGAAAGCAAGTAATCACTCCAAATCATATAAACATCTGTAAAGTAGCATTTACGCCATCTCCAAAAGAGATACAAAATGATATAGAGATACTAAAACAAGCTATCAAAGCAGAAGCACTTCTCGGTGGTGCGATTAGATACAAAGGAGAGATGTTAGATCCTCCTATGTTTGGTAAATCTTTGCAAAATATTTTAAGAGCAAATGCACTAAATAGTTTAAATAAAGAGGATAAAAATTTTGCATTAGAGGTTTTAAGTCTGATGCCAATACACACTATAAAAGAGAACTGGCCATTTGGTCAGATATAAAGGGAGCTAAGATGAATAAAAAAGAGAATTACCCACAACTAGAGATAAAAGTTCCTGAGTTTTTAAATATAGGTGTAGCTTGTACTTCAAAGCACTTAGGCTCTTCAAAAGAAGACTCAATCGCTATGATAATAGAAGATACAAACTTAGGAACAAGCCAGATAACATATAAAGAGTTAGCACATAAATCAGATAGATTTTCAAACTTTTTATGCTCAATTAATGTTGATGTAAGAGATAGAGTTTTGATATGCTTGAAAAACTCTCTTGCTTACCCAATCTCATTTTTTGGAGCTATGAAATCTGGGATTGTAGCTGTTCCCACATCTACACTTCTTAGTGGTTCAGAGGTAAAGTATCTTGCTACTGACTCACAAGCAAAAGCGATAGTACTTTCAGCTTCAATGTATGAAAACCTTCTTCCTTATTTGGAGAACTTAGACAATTTAACTCATATCATTATTTCAGGTATACAGAGCGTAGATGAATTAAAAAGACCAAAAGATATAAATGTATACTCTCTTGATGAGATTTTAAAAGATTTTGATAATACACCAAATCACTATAACTCAAAATCAGGAGAACCAGCATATTTGGTTTATACTTCAGGAACAACAGGTTTTCCAAAAGGAGTACTTCACTCTCATCGCTCCTTAGTTGGTCGTGAGCCTGCTAGTGAGTATTGGTTTGATTTTAAAGAAAATGACCGTATTATGCACTCAGGGAAGTTCAACTGGACTTATGTTTTAGGCTCTGCATTGATGGATCCACTATATCGTGGGCATACTGTTATAGCTCACGAGGGAGCAAATGATGCAAAGAGTTGGGTTCAGCTTATAAAAAAGCATAAATGTACCATTTTTATAGGTGTTCCTACCATTTATAGACAGATTATCCAAAAAACGGATTTTACGATAGATGACTGCCCAAGTCTACGTCATTGTATGAGTGCAGGAGAACATCTCTCAAGCGAGATGGTAGCACTTTGGCAAGATAGATTTAAACAAAATATTTTTGAAGCTATCGGAATGAGTGAATTTTCCTACTATATCTCACACTCAAAATATAGAGCAATCCGCCCAGGAAGTGCTGGTTTTATTCAGCCTGGACACAATGTAAAACTTCTAAATCCAGATACTTTAGAAGAAGTTGGAGCTGAAGAAGAGGGTATGATTTGCATAGGAGAGGATGATCCAGGTCTATTTTTAGAGTACTGGAATCTTGAAGAGGATACAGCAAAAGCTAGACATAATGGTTATTTTTTTACAGGTGACTATGCAAAAAGAGATAAAGATGGATATATCTGGTTTTTAGGTAGAAAAGATGACATTATAAATACTTTTGGTTTTCGTGTAAGTCCTCATGAGATAGAGAGAGTTATAAAAACTCATCCAAAAGTAGCTGATTGTGTTGCTTTGGGGATTGATATAGATGCTTATAAAACCATTGTTACGATTGCTATTATCTCAAAAGGGGAGATTTCAAAAGAGGAAGAGGAGGAGATTTTAGCGTATGGACAGAGTAACTTAGCAAAGTATAAGGCACCAAAACAGATATATGTTGTAAAAGATTATCCTAAAACAAAAAATGGAAAAGTTTTAAGAAAAGAGTTAGTAAAACAACTTCTTGAAAAAAAACCTTTAAAGAGAGAAAAACAAGAGATTTATAGAGCAAGACGCTCTATGCTTTTTGTACCTCCATACAATGAGAGATATATAGATAAATCAAGAACACTTTTGGCTGATGCTGTTATCTTTGATATGGAAGGCATACTTGAAGAGCAAAGAGAAGTTGCAAGAGTTATGATAGAAAAACAGTTTAATCAAAGTGGAGATTTTGGTACAAGTGAGAGGA
This sequence comes from uncultured Sulfurospirillum sp., assembly GCA_964537565.1. Taxonomy (GTDB): domain Bacteria; phylum Campylobacterota; class Campylobacteria; order Campylobacterales; family Sulfurospirillaceae; genus Sulfurospirillum_A. The sequence goes on along the minus strand of CAZIAJ010000014.1, from coordinate 6,190 downwards.
TTTTAAGGGTCAATAAACTAAATAGTTTAGACCTGAAAGCTGATATTGAGTTAGCAAAAAAACTTGATATTGATGCCATACTTTTTTCTTGTATAGAGAGTGCAGGGGATGTTATGAAAGCAGATGAAATCATAGAGTCAATAAACCCAAAACTAGAACTTATGATAACTATAGAGTCACCACTCGGAGTTTTAAATATACAAGATATATGTTCAGCTGGAACAAAATTAAGATGTGTGATGATAGGCTCAAATACTCTAGCCCAAAGATTGCAGATAAGTTTAAAGAAAAACTCAAAAGCAATTTTTAATTATATGGCTCAAATTGTTTTAGCAGCCCGTGCTTATGGGAAGATTGTTATTGATGGACCACATTTTGATGTAAGTGATGAGTTCTCTTGTGAAGCAAGTTCTAAAGACGCTTTTTATCTAGGTTGTGATGGAAAAGCGGCAATTCATCCAATACAGCTTGAGTACATAAATGATATTTTTACTCCCAAAAAGAGTGAAGTAGAAGATGCTAAAGGTATGATAGAGGCTTTTGAAAAAGCACAAAAAAGCGGTAGAGAAGTGATACAGTTTAAAAATGAGTTAGTAGATAGAACGAGAATAGAATGGGCTCAAAGAATTATAACTCTATATGACAGATACCGAGAAATTGGTAAGAATCCATTTTAGAGGAGGGTACAAATGAGTAAGATAAACAGAGGAAACTATTTTGAAGACTTTTCAATAGGTCAAAAAATAGTTCACCCACTTCCAAGAACTATTACAGATGGCGATGTGAGTTTTTATATCGCTTTGACAGGAAGTAGATTTGCACTTCAATCAAGTGATGAGTTAGCAAAACAGATGGGTTATAAGAAAAAACCCATAGATGATATGCTTGCATTTCATCTTACTTTTGGGAAGTCTGTACAAGATATATCTCTAAATGCAATAGCCAATCTAGGTTATGCAGAAGTAAGTTTTAAAAACCCAGTTTTTGTAGGAGACACAGTCTCTTTGGAAACTGAAATTATAGGTTTAAAAGAGAACTCAAATGGTAAAAGTGGAGTAGTTTATGTCCACTCTATTGGATGTAATCAAAAAGGTGATGAGATATTAAACCTAAAACGCTGGGTGATGGTTCACAAAAGAGATAAAGGGATAATGCGTGGTATAAACTTTATACCAACTCTAAAAAAATCAACACCGATTTTAGATAATATTAACATTCCAAGACTTGTAGATGTAGATACAAAAGCGACTGGTGGAGAGTACTATTTTGAGGATTATGAAGTTGGAGAAAGACTCAATCACTCTGAAGGAATTACCATAGATGATAGTGATCATACTTTAGCAACAAAGCTTTATCAAAACAATGCAAAAGTACATTTTGATGATTTTATGATGAAAAGTACTCCTATGGGAGAGCGGTTGATGTATGGAGGTCATGTGATTTCTATAGCTAGGACTATCTCATTTAATGGGCTTGAAAATGCGATGTGGATATATGCAATCAATGCAGGAGTACATGCAAATCCAACATATGCAGGAGATACTATTTATGCCTATAGTGAAATTGTACAGAAGATAAAGCATAAAAGAGATGATATAGGCTTATTAAGAGTAAGAACAGTAGCTTTAAAAAATATGCGACCAGAAGATGTAAAAAATTTAAAAGATGAAAATGGAAAGTACCTCAAAAATATTGTACTAGATTTAGACTATACAGTAGTAATACCTAAAAAAGATAATTAAATAATAAGGAATAAAAATGACGCACCCAAATGAAGAACTATTTGAATCAGGAAAAACACTACCAATAATCCCAAGTTGTGAGCACTTTGCAGGGAGTGAAAAGCTTATAGGAAAAGCTTTTGAGTTACAAAGAAAACTAGGACCAGTTTTTGATATCACATGTGATTGTGAAGATGGAGCACAAGTTGGAGCAGAGGTAGAACACGCTAAAATGGTAGTTCGTATGGTAAACTCTGAGGCAAACTCTTATGGTATGGCTGGAGTTCGTATACATGACTACTCAAATGCAAACTGGAAACAAGACGTAGATATTCTTATCCCAAATGCTGGTAAAAAACTTGCTTATATTACACTCCCAAAAGCGACAAGTTATAAAGAAGCGAAAGAGCAGATTGAGTATATACAATCTTCTTGTAAAGCTTCAGGGCTTTCAAGAGAGATACCAATCCATATCTTGATAGAGACTCATGGAGCGCTTAAAGATATAGAGGAGATTGCAACACTTCCTTGGCTTCAAGTTTTAGATTTTGGTCTTATGGATTTTGTTTCTGGTTACCAAGGAGCAATTCCAGCTTCAAATATGAGAAGTCCAGGACAGTTTGAACATAAGCTACTTAGCAGAGCAAAAGCCAATGTAACACAAGCAGCTCTATCTAATCATGTAATCCCTTGTCACAATGTTACGTTAGATTTAAAGAATACATATCAGACTTATGATGATGCTTTTAGAGCAAGAAATGAGTTTGGTTTTATGCGTATGTGGAGTATATATCCAACACAAATTCCTGCAATAGTAGATGCTATGAAGCCAGATTTCAATGAACTCCAATCAGCTCAAGGAATTTTAATAGCAGCTCAAGATGCTTCATGGGGACCAATTCAGTATGAAGGTGAACTACACGATCGTGCAACTTACAGATACTTTTGGGAGTTAGTTCAACGTGCTCACTTTAGTGGAGTAAAGTTAAATGATGAGGTAAATAAGAGGTTTTTCTCTTAAAATTTTTGTGTACATGTAGGGAGTTTTCTCTATATGTACACATATATATTAGAAGATTATCCTTGTGCTTTTTTAGCTTTTTTCTCTTGTCGCTTCTCTTTTAATGATTTTCCTGCTACCTTTTTTACAGCCTTTTGACTGTCTTTTCCTTTTGCCATGTTATTTTCCTTTTTTAAATTTGTTGTTTTACGTATATTTGTTTAAACTTCTTCCCAGCAACATCCATCTTTATCCCAATGGATATCTTCACCTTTTATTTTGTTAAATTCCCTTATGACTTTTCTATCTATTGTGATAGTTCCATGAGTAGTGGTAAAAACAAATTCATCACCAAATTTTTCTTTGATTATATCTGCTAACCCTACTTGAGGTAAAATTCCTTTTTTATTTAACTCTTTTAGCATAAATTGTGCTACGTCTTTTACTTTCATATATCTTTCCTTTTTTATACTACATGATACAAGAAAAATCATTAAATACAATATTGATGAAAGAAAAAGAATTTTTATTTACCGATGGTAGTGTGAATCCTAAGCAAAAAATAGGCTTTGGTGCATATCTACATGTAAAGCTATAAAAATTTTACAGTTTTATCATAGCACTAAAAAATGCACCATTTCTTCCTATGTTTTCTACTTCTATATGTTGATTTTCATCTATTCTGTCATCTTCTATAAACTGTTTTTTTATCTCTAGTATCACTGGAGTTGTTTTCCCTGGAAGCTCAACTGTAGAGTAGTAGTCGCAAAAAAGAGCTGATTGAGATGAGCTTATCATAGGAGGAAAATCTGCTAAAAGTTTTTGAACTTCTATAGAGTACTCTTTTATTTCACTTTGTTCTTTTTCTAGTGGAGTTGCACATAATTTTAATTGTTCTAAGTTATTTTTGTTTGCAAAGCAGATTGTAGCTTTTTTGTGTTTAAGTATATTTGCAAGAGTATCTTTTGGTACAGTTTTACTTTTTTGTCCAATTGCAACTATAACAGTGGCTGGATTACTTGAGAGTGGAATAAAGTATGAAAATGGAGCCGCATTGATAACTCCTTCATCTTCGGTAACTATCCATGCGATAGGTCTTGGGATAATAGTATCTGACATAATCTTATATCGTGACATATCTTCAATATTTTTGTAGTCTAAAATCATAATTTACCTTTTGTTTTTTATAAAGTATACCGAAATATCACGATATACTCTATAAAATTTTATAGGAGGAGAGTATGGGAAAGATTACAGAAGATGATATAAAACAGAGTATTGCTGATGCTATTCAGTATATATCTTATTATCATCCTACAGATTTTGTAAAAGGTATGGTTGAGGCGTATGAGGTTGAAAAATCTCAATCAGCAAAAAATGCTATTGGTCAGATTTTGATTAACTCAAAGATGTGTGCAATGGGACATCGTCCACTTTGTCAAGATACAGGTTCAGTAAATGTTTTCATAAAAGTAGGAATGAATGCAAATCTTGAGCTTTCAAAAGAGTTAGAAAATATTATTAATGAGGGTGTTGCTTTAGGTTATCAAGACCCATCAAATAAGCTTCGTTACTCTATAGTAAGTGATCCAGCCGGAGCAAGAATAAATACAAAAGATAATACTCCAGCAGTTATACATTATAGTATAAATAACTCAAATAAAATAGAGATTACAGTAGCTGCAAAAGGTGGAGGAAGTGAAAATAAATCTAAATTTGCAGTTTTAAATCCAAGTGATAGTGTATATGATTGGGTTATGGAAAATGTAAGAAATATGGGTGCAGGTTGGTGTCCTCCTGGAATCATAGGTATCGGAATTGGGGGAAATCCAGAAAAGTCAATGCTTTTAGCTAAAGAAGCACTTATGGGACATGTAGATATTCATCAGTTAAAAGAGAGAGGAGCACAAAATGCTCTTGAAGAGCTTAGATTAAAACTTTATGAAGATATAAATAAAGTAGGTATTGGAGCTCAAGGACTTGGTGGGGTTACTACTGTTCTTGACGTAAAAATTTTAGATTATCCATGTCATGCAGCGTCTTTACCAGTAGCTATGATACCAAACTGTGCAGCAACTAGACATATACATTTTGAATTAGATGGAAGTGGCTCAGCTGTATTTGAAAAACCAGATTTGGATTTGTGGCCTGATTTAGAACTTCCTATGGATACGATTAAAAAAGTTAATATAGAAGACTTAACTAAAGAAAATATATCACAATTTAAATCAGGAGATACACTTCTGCTTTCAGGAAAAATACTTACAGCACGTGACGCGGCTCATAAAAAAATAGTAGAGTATAAAAATGCAAATAAACCTCTTCCAAATGGGGTTGATTTACAGAATAAATTTATCTACTATGTAGGACCAGTTGACCCAGTTCGTGACGAAGCAGTAGGACCAGCAGGTCCAACAACTTCAACAAGAATGGATAAGTTTACAAAAGATATGATGGAGATAAATATACTTGGTATGATTGGAAAGGCTGAGAGAAAACAGCCAACAATTGAGCTTATAAAAGAGTATGGCTCAATTTACTTAATCGCAACTGGAGGGGCAGCATACCTCATAAGTCAATCAATCAAAAAGGCAAAAATAGTTGCTTTTGAAGAGCTTGGCATGGAAGCGATTTATGAGTTTGAAGTAAAAGATATGCCTGTAACAGTTGCAGTTGATAGTAGTGGAGTATCTATCCACACAACTGGACCTGCAAAGTGGAGAACTATTTAATTTAATAAATCCTGTAGTTTGTATATTCGTCTAAATTTAGATATGATGACGACATATATAATCTACAGGAATAGATATGAGATTTTGGGCAACTCTTATATGGTTTTTAGTTTTAGGTAATACTATATGTTTTGCATTAGTTCCATCAAGCGATTATACAATTCAAAAAAAGATTATTAATGCTATTGTACTAATATCTACACAGAGTGAAGATAAAGGTTTAAAAAAGCTTCAAAATCTAATAAAAAAAGATCCCAGAGAGTTTAAAATCAGCTATCATAAACTTTTTCTAGATACAAATATTTTAAAAAAAGATTACAATCTATTTGTAGATTTGGATATAAAGGGATAAGGTGCAACAAAATATAGTAGTAGTTATTTTAGCATCTATAATTGGTCTGTTTTTAAGTAGTTATTGGATGTTTCATGAAATACAATTTATCTCTATTATGAGTGAATTTGACCAAAATATATCTTGGTTATTTCAAGTACCACTTATGATTTTTATAGCAATTTTGATATTAGTCTCTTTTATACTTTTTATTAGAACTATTGAAGATTTTAACTTTTCTAAACTAAAGGCAGAAATTCCATGGAAAAAGCTTTTGGGGATTATCATTGTTTATAACTTTATTGTAATAGTGTTAATTTTGATAGGAGATTATCTAAAGATAGAGAAAAGTTTTATATCGCAATTTTTAGTAGTGATTTTACTTGTAACTATTTATATATATGCT